>JALNZK010000009.1 GCA_023229365.1 Pseudomonadota bacterium
GGAAGCCACCCTCGCCGCCGAACGGCGTCTCCGAACACTCGATTTCCGCGAAAGCGAATCCGAACTCCGCGGAGTCGAACCAGTCGGCAAGTCAGCGCGGCGGGCTTATGCGCAACAGGCTCCTAGGAACGCCGCTCACGGCCGAATGCAGCTCTATCGCAAAGTCCAAGCGGTCGAGAGGGTGTTTCGGGCGCTCAGTCGCGACGTGGCGGCGTTCCAGAAGGCCGCCGGGGTCTCGTGCATCCGCGGCTGCGGCGCCTGCTGCACGCCAGACCGGATCGAGGCGTCGACGCTCGAGCTCCTCCCGCTCGCGTACCACCTGCACCGGCAGAACTGCGCGGTGGAGCTCCTCGAGTCCCTGTCCTCGCGGGATGCGGGGAAAACCTGTGTCTTCCTCGATCCGGCCGAGGACGCCGCCGCTCCCGGAAGATGCACGGTCTACGCCGACCGCGGCCTCATCTGCCGGCTCTTCGGGTTCTCCGGGATCGTGGATCGCAACGGAAGGACCCATTACGCCGCCTGCCGCGTCATCAAGGAGCACGACAAGGATCGCTTTCTCGCCGTCGAGGACGCCGTGGGGGAAGGTCTGATCTCTATCCCCGTGGGGCCCGACTACCGCATGGTGTTGAACGCCGTGGACCCGAGCCTCATGGCCTACCATCCCATCAACGTCGCCATCAGGAAGGCCGTCGAGGCGGTGCTCGGCTACTACTCCTACAGGCGGGGGCGTTGAGATCTTCGCGGTCCGCGCTGGACGGGTGCTACCCGGCGCAGGCCGGGCCGTTCGACGTGCCGATGAGATCCGCGCCCGCGGCAACCATCGCCTCGGCCGCTTTGCTATCCCGAATGCCGCCGGACGCCTTGATGCCGAGCCTGTCGCCGAGCACGGCGCGCAGGATGCGGATGTCCTCGACGTTCGCGCCGCGCGGCCCGTACCCGGTCGAGGTCTTCGCGAACGCCGCGCCGCCGATCTCGACGACCGCCGCGCCGGCCGCGATCTGCTCCGGCGTGAGCAGCCCGGTCTCCAGGATCACCTTGACCGGTCGCCCGCGCGCCGCCTTGACCACGCGCCGCACCCCGCGCGCCGCCACGACGAGGCGGCCGGATCGCAGCGCGCGGAGATCGACGACCATGTCGACCTCGTCCGCGCCCGCCTCCACCGCGCGCCGGCACTCGTCCTCGGCCGCGCCGCCGCCCGCGAGCGGGAAGTCGAGGACCGTCACGACGAGCACCGCGGTGCCGTCGAGGCGCCGTCGGCACGCGGCGACGTCCCGCGGCAGGCAGCACACGGCGCGGAGCTCGTGCCGCTCCGCCTCCCGGCACACGCGGCGGACGTCCTCCTCCGTCGCGGAGCTCGCGAGGAGCGTGTGCTCGATGCGTCCCGCCATGGATGAAGGTTCCGCGGGCCGTCCGGGCGACGACCTCGGCGCGCCCAGCCCGGCGAGCGCGGCGACGGCCTCGGCGTGCGCAGCGGTGATCTTTTTCGACGCGATCGGTGTATCCTTTGCGCTCATGTGCGGACCATATCACGTCCCGTGGCCCGGAGGCGAAGATGGAGTCGAGTGAAAAGCGCAAGCCGCGCCCCACGGCCGAGATGACGTTGCAGCTCGATCGCGAATCGGCGGCCGAGATCGCGCGCCCCTGCTCCGAGCGCCGGGCGGCGTTCGTCGTCATCGGCGGGCTGGACGTCGGCGACACGATCCTCCTCGCCGACAACCGGGCGACCGTGATCGGCAGGGACACCGAGTGCGACGGCGTCATCCGCGACGACGGCATCTCGCGGCGCCACGCGCGCGTCGGCAGGGAGCCGTCCGGCGCGTTCGTCATCGAGGACCTCGGAAGCACGAACGGCGTGTTCGTCGACGGGGCGCGGGTCGATCGGCACAGGCTCGCCGAGGGCGACAAGGTGCTGCTCGGCAAGCGCACGATCCTCAAGTTCGTGATGCAGGACAAGCTCGACCTCGTGTTCCAGCTCAAGATGTACGAGTCCGCGGTGCGCGACGCGCTCACCGGCGCGTTCAACAGGAGGCACTTCGACGAGCGGCTCGCGGCGGAGCTGTCGTTCGCCAAGCGCCACGGCGTGTCCGTGACGCTCGCCGTCATCGATCTCGACCACTTCAAGAAGGTGAACGACTCGTGGGGCCACCAGGCCGGCGACCAGGTGCTGCAGTCCGTCGCGCGGACGATCATGGAGATGCTGCGCCACGAGGACGTCTTCGCGCGGTACGGCGGCGAGGAGTTCACGGTCTTCGCGCGCGGCATCACGGCGGTGGGCGGCCTCGCGCTCGGCGAGCGGCTGCGGGCGGAGGTCGAGGGCCTTGTGATCCGCGCCCAGGGGGACGCGCGGATCCCGGTGACGATCAGCGTCGGGGTCTGCACCGCGCCGGGCGGGTGCGACGTGGCCGCGGCCGATCTCGTCCGGCAGGCGGACGTGAACCTGTACGCGGCCAAGGCGGCGGGCCGGAACCGCGTGGTGGCGACCGAGCTGCGGATCGGTTAGAGTCGCCGCATGACCGAAGCCCATGTGGAGACCGGGTCCCTCCTCGGGAAGGACAGCGAGTTCAACGGGAAGCTCACCTTCCTCGGCACCGTGCGGATCGAGGGGCGTTTCGACGGCGAGGTGCTCGCCGAGGGGACGCTCGTCGTCGCGGCCGGCGGCTGCGTGCGCGGGCGCATCGAGGTTGGCACCCTCATCGTCACCGGCGGCCTGGTCGAGGCCCAGGTCGTGGCGCACCACGCGGTCGAGCTGGCGCCGCCGGGCCAGCTCGTCGGTGACGTCGTCACGCCCGCGTTCCACATCGAGCGCGGCGCCGTCTTCCGAGGCCGCTCCCTCATGCCCGAAGCCCCGGACGCGGCGAAGCCCTGACCAGCCGCGATGTCGGCGAACGTCCCGGGATTGCCCGAGCTCGCCGCCGCCGTGCGCGCGGCCGCACGCGACCCGATCCTCGTGGTCACCGGCGCCGGGGTGAGCCTCGCGAGCGGCGTCCCCACCTTCCGCGGGAACGATCCTGGCGCCGTCTGGAAACGCGACGTGACCGAGCTCGGGACGCACCGGTTCTGGGTCGAGGACCCGGCCGGATCGTGGGCCTGGTACCTCTCGCGGTTCGACCGGCTGCGCGACGCGCGGCCGAACCCGGGCCACCTCGCGCTCGCGGCGCTCGAGCGGTGGCAGGTCGCGCAGGGCGGCGGCTTCCTGCTCGTGACCCAGAACATCGACACGCTGCACGAGCGGGCCGGCTCCGAGCGGCTCATCAAGGTCCACGGCACGAGCGACAGGTACCGCTGTGATCGCGAGGGGTGCGCGTGCGGCCCGCCGACGGGCAGCGTCCCTGCGGCCGAAGTCGATCTCGAGCCGTTCCGCGCGGCGCCGACTCTCGAGAACGTTCCGCGCTGCCCGGCCTGCGGCGGCCCGTTGCGCCTGCACGTCCTGTGGTTCGACGAGTACTACACGCAGCACGCGGACTACAGGTTCGAGGAGGTCGTGCGCGCGGCCCGGTGCGAGGCCCGGCTCGTGATCTTCGTCGGGACGTCGTTCTCGGTGGGCGTCACGGCGCTCGTGCTCGAGGGCGCGCTCGCTCGGGACGTGCCGGTGTTCAACGTCGATCCGAACCCCTGCCTGGACGACGATTCGATCCGCAACGTCGTGGCACCGTCCGAGGTCGCGCTCGTGGCGATGTGCGATGATCTGAGCTCCCCGTCAACCTCGTAGATCACCACGCCGTCCCGGCTATTCGGGCGAGGACTCGGCGGGCTCACCAGGCTGGGCATCGAGAGCGATCTGCGCCCACCCCATCTGTCCGAAGTTGAACCGCAGGACGCCGGCCTTCACCTCGGCCATCACGTCGGCGTTGACGAAGACGCGGATGCCGTCGGCGTCGAACACCTCGTGACCTTCCTCGCTTTCCGGCGTGCCGAGCGACCCGACCGGGCCGTACACGGCGCGTCATCACCCCATCATGAACGCGTTCCGGGCGATGACGAGGTTCTCGCCCTTCCCGGCGATGAACTCCCTCGTGCCCGGCGTCATGAACACGGCCTTCCTCATCGGGCCTCCTTCTTCTTCCGCGTCTGCAGGACGTCGCTGATCTGCTTCACGGTGACCTCACCCTGCAACATCTTGATGAGCGCGCCGCCCGAGTCGAGGAAGTAGATCCCCGGCGGGACGACGAGAGAGGCCATGTCGTCGTAGCGGTCCGCGGTCTTCTCGTCCGCATCCTTGTCGAGATGGACGCGCTCTACCGGGATCTGCGAGCCCCCGATGATGCTCTGGAGCGCCTTCCACGAGTTTTCGATGCGCGTCATCGTGCACGCACACGCGAACAGCTGGTCGACGAACACGATCTTCGCCACGGCCGTGTCGGCGGGCGCCCTCGGGATCAGCGCGTTCAACGCCACCTCCCCAGGCGACGATTCCTCGCCGCACGATGCCGCAAAGAACGACACCAAAAGAACGGCGGCCACGGCGAGGATACGAGTCGAGCCGCCTGTGCGCCTGCATTTCCGTGTCATTCCGTCCTCCCTTTCACTTCGCCGCTAGCGCCTTGACCACTTCGTCTTCGAGCGTCTTCTCGTCCCCTGACACCCACCCCTCGTGCTCCCACGCGATCCGGCCGTCGCGCCCGAAGAGCACGGTGAACGGCGCGGTCCGCCTCGGGTTGAGCAGCTGGACCGCCTGCGACTCGGTGTCGAGCAGCACCGGGAACGTGAGCTCCCGCTGCCGCGCGAACAGGCGGACCTGTCCTTGCGTCTCGGGCTCGTCCATCGAGACGGCGAGCACGACGAATCCCTGTGCGCCGTATTTGTCGTACAGCTCCTGGTGTTGCACGGTCTTGCGCTTGCATGGCTCGCACCACGTAGCCCAGAACGCGACGAGCACGACGTCACGGCCGACGTAGTCGGACAGCGAGTACGGCTTGCCGTCGATCCCGTCCAGCGTGAAGTCGCCGACCGACGCCGCCGGACGAGCCGCGCCGCTGCCCGCGGACGACGTAGGGGCGCCGCACCCTCCGATGATCAACGCCGCGACGAACGCGCAGGTCGAAAGACGCATCATCTGTACTCCTCCTGATCGGCGCTGCCGTCTCCCAAGGATTGCACGAAGGCGACGAGCTCATCGACGTTGTTCTGCGTGTAGACGCCCGCCCCGCCCGCCACGACCTCCATGTCCGAGAGGCGGACGACGAACACCCACGGCACGCCCTCGAACTCGTCGGCGGACAGGTGCTCCTCGGCGTCGTTGGTGACCATCCACGCGAGCGGCCACCCGTCCTGATCCACGAGCACCTCCTCGGCGTGATCGAGGGACGTCTCGGACACGAAGTCGTCGCGCACCGCGCCGACCATGAACGCGGCGCCGGAGAGCTCCGCCTCGTGCTCGGCCAAGGCACCGACGAGCTCCTGGCATCCGGCGCAGTTGGCGCCGACGAGCGCGATCACCATCGCCGCGGCGGAGGTGACGCCGTGCTTGGCCTCCAGGTACAGCTCACCCGCGTTGAAGTACGTGTCCTCGTGGTTCACGCGCGCCGACTCCCACACCAGGCACGGGAACGTCGCGCCGACCTCGATGTCGTACGCCGCCCCCGCGTCCGCCGACGCCCCGGGGTACCAGTCGCCGCACTCCGCCGCGGCGCCGTCGTCCGGGAACACCGGATCTCCCTGACCGCACGCGGCCGCGAGCACGCCGACCACCAGTCCCGCCATCGTCGCCGAGCTTCTCTTCATCACGCGCTCCTCGCCCGCTAGAAGCGGTACGTCGCCTCCAACCGCACCCCAACCGAATCCGGATACTCGCGGCACACGCCGCCCGTGCACTTGACGCCGCCGCGCTGCGAGCCCCCGTAGAGACGGAGCACCAGGGTGCCCCCGGGGATCTTCGCCTGCCCGCTGACGACGCCCATGAGGTAGTGCTGCCGCGGCAACGGCAACTCCCACCCGCTGATCGACGCCCGCTCCCCGGGCGACTGATCGCTGTACTCGTACATCGCCCCGACCGAGAAGCGGCTCGCCCAGTCGTAGCGCAGGCTCGCGGTCGCCACCCAGTACGGGCGCGGGCCCTCGGTGACGTAGAGCTCGTGCCGCCGCAGCTCGCCGGCCGCGTCTATGCCGTGCGGGCCGGACAGGGGCACGAGCGTCTCGACTCCGACATGCCAGAGGCTCCCCGTGTCGTCGCGCCGCCCGGTGTCCAACTCCTCCCGGTAGCCACCGTTCGCGGAGATCCAGAGCTTCGTGCCCGGGAAACCCTGGCGGAGCTCGATCCTCGGGTGCGCGACGAACACGTCGGCGTGGTCGCTCCAGTCCCCCTGCCGCGTCCACGCGCCCAGGTAGCCGAGCGCCGCGGCGCTCGCCGTGATCTGCGTGTCGCTGCGCGCGATCAACGTGTCGGCCGTGAGCCGCCCGCCCGCCTCGTTGCCGAGGGAGCGGTTCGGCAGCCAGCGCGGCTCGAACGTCACGAGCTGGGAGTACGCCATGGGCCTGGCCAGCGTGTACTCGTTCACCGGTCCGAGCGGCGGCCCCTCCATGACCCACCTGCGGTAGTAGAACCCTTCCCCCTTGAGCCCGACGGCCTTGAAGGCGTACGAGAGCTCGCCGAAGAGCGCCTGCCCGGGCTCCGAGACGCGGTCCGACTCCCAGTCCGGGGCCTCGTATCGCTGCCGCGTCCTCTCGTGCCGCTGCGCGTCGATCTCGACGTAAGCGTAGAACGCGCCCGAGCTGAGCTCCGCGAACCCGCCGCCGCTCTCCACCGCGACCCCCGGCGCCTGGTCGACGTACAGGCGCTCCGGTGCGATGTCGGCCTCGTCGGTGAACCTCGGGCGCATCACGACGCCGTGCAGGCCGACCATCAGCGGCTCGGCCGCGCGCAGCTCGACACGCGCACCTGCGATGCGGTCCAGCGGGTCGTCGGGGCGCACGGCGTGCGTGATCACGTCCACATTGACCGAGTTGACGACGCCGCCCACGAGCGTGAGCTTCAGCCGGTCGCCGGGCGCGTACTCCACCCGCCCGCCGCGCAGCGCGTTGTCCACGCCGAGGTCGTCGAGCTTCACGAGCGACAGGATCATGCCGCGGCCGAAGCTCACGTAGAAGTCGCCCGCCGTGAGCCTGAGTTCGCCGAGCTTCGCCGTGCCGTAGATGCGCTCCAGGCGGAAGTCGTCCTCGTAGTTCAGCAGCGTGTAGCCGCTCGCGCCCTCGCCCCACACGAACCTTTCCGGATCGACCGGCGCCGGCGGGCGTGCGAACAGCGCCGCGTCGAATCGGAGCCCGGTCTCGACGCCCGGAGCGACGAGCCCGAGGTCGAACACGTCGCGGAACGCCCAGAACTCGTCGTCGTCCCCGTAAACCGCCTCGTTCGCCGGCCCGTTGTCGCCCACGTAGTCGATGACGAGCGTCTCGGTGCCGTGGACGGTCGTGGACGACTGCGCCTCGGCCACCCCGGCGAGCGCCAGGATCGCGAGCGCCGCAAGGAGGCTCGCCATTCCAGGCCGATGGGGTGCGGCTGCGATCACGCGCGCTCTCTGTACCGAGCCGGAAGCCGGCGGTTCGTGCGGCGCTTCATTCCTGTTCGCCCTGCGCGGTCAGCTCCGCAGGGTGCTCGCACTCCATCTCCTCACGGCTCATCCGGCCGTGCATCCACAGGAGGTTCCCCGGGAACCGCCCGGAGCGCAGGTGGCTGTTGTACATGTGCCAGATCACAATCGCCGCGAAGGCGAGCAGCGCCTCGTGGGCGTGCGCCTCCTTGAACGCGTCGAGCATCTCCGGCGTGATGCCCGGAAAGACCGCGCGGACGATCCCGTTGAACCACATGACGAGGCCCGTCCCGATCATGATCAGGCACCCCCAGAACACCGCCCAGTAGTCGAACTTCTCGAAGTAGGTGAAGCGGCCGAACCTCGGCGGCGCATCGGAGCGACCAAAGAAGTACCGGAGGTTCTGGCCCAGGTGCCTGAAGTCCTCGGCGACCGGCAGCATCAGCCGGAAGTCCCGGCGTCCCTCGGCGTGGATGAGCGAGTACAGGATGTGGTATCCCGCGGCGGCGATCAGCAGCGCGCCGGCCAGCCGGTGCAAGACCCGCCAGAAGTCCAGCCCGCCGAGCGCGCCGGTGAGGACCGCCGCCCAATGCGCGCCCGGGTACCGCGTCCCGAACAGGAACAGGCCGGACAGGAAGAGCGCCGCGACCGAGAGGAGGAGCAGCAGGTGCTGGGCGCGGAAGTGGTTGTTGAAGCGCTCGACCCACACCGTCGGGGCGCGCTTCGCCCCCGACCTCCGGGTGCGGAACCGCGCCGCGGCGTCCAGGAGGATGTGCCCGACGAGCAGCGCCATCACGACGATGGTGAGCCACTTGAAGAAGGCCGCGACCGAGCCGGCGAGCCCCGTGTACCGCGGGGGCGATCCGTCGTACCCCAGGATGCGCGCCTGCGGGATCCAGACGGGCTTCCCGTCCGGCCCGAACGGCGTGTCGAGCACCGCGCCGAAGAAGAACGGGCTTCCCGCCGAGTGGCAGTCCCCGCAACCCCCGGAGCCGAGCGCGGCCTTCGCGGGCGCGACGTCGTGCGAGAACTTGTACACCGAGGCGTACGCCGTCGCCTCCCACTCCTCGCGCGGCAGCTCCCGCGACTCGGTGGCCGAGTAGTACGCCTTGCTGTTCGCGACCCACACCAGCCGCCGCCCTTCGAGCGGGAAGCCGGTGGCGGCGAGGTGCCCCCGGCTCGCTGCGAGCAGCGCGTTGATCTCCGCAGGCCGGTTCACCTCGACGACTCCGTCCCCGTTGTCGTCGGTGATCTCCGCGAGCTCCGGGTACTTGTTCTTCGGATCGGCCCGGTGCTGGGTCCACATTTGGAAGAAGTCCTTCATGAAGAGCTGGTTCAGGCCCGGCTTCCCCGGCTCTTCGAAGCCCACGAAGGCGCCGTGGACCCGGTTCACCGGATAGATCTTGCCCTTGTAGCGGACGAGCGTCGGCCGCGTGACGTCAGTCGGCTTGTCCTTGTGGGTGAACAGATCCAGCTCGCCGTAGTGGTTCCAGAACGCCATCTCCTGGTCGTAGAAGGTCCAGATATGCTTGGGCGGCGGCGAGATCCGCGGTGCGGGGTTGTAGACGTCGCTCGCCTGGACGAGGGCGCTCTTCGCCGCCCGATCCGGGATGTGGCACGTCTGGCAGGCGATCTCCTCCATGTGCAGCGGCGGCAGCCAAGAGTGATCCGCCCGCGGGGCGTTGCGCCAGCCGTCGAGGTGGCAGCTCTCGCAGGAGCGGACCGTGTCGTCGAGGTCGTTGCGCACCCAGCCGGACGGGTCGTCGCCCTTGCCGAACTGGTGCACCTCGCGGCCCCGGATGCGCGGGTCGGCCGCGCGGCTGCCGGCCTCGTGGCAGTCGACGCAGCGCATCCCGGCGACCATGTGGACGTCCGTGCGCGGGGAGTACGATGCGCCGCGCTTCTTCCAGTCGGGCTTGGCGTGGCAGTTCAGGCACGTCTCGTTGCGCGGTTCCGGTACGATGTGGGCGACGACGTTTCCGTCGGGGTCGAACTTGCTCTTGTCGTAGGCGACGGTCGGCTGCTCGCCCGCGCTCACCTTCCCCGCGACCGCGCCGAAGCCCGCGCCGGCGGTCGCGGCCCAGCGGAAGTTGAGATCCGCGAGCGTGCCGTTGCGCTTCTTGTAGTCGTACTCGGGCATGTGGCAGAGCAGGCAGTCCGCCTCGATGACCCCGGTTTCGGACCAGCGCGCCTTGAAGTAGTCGCCGTCGAGGCGGTTGTCGCCGCCGGAGGCGAGCCCCGAGGCGGGGTTGGCCATCCACGCGTCGTAGCGCTTGCCGTCGCGGTCCTTCTCGAGCGGGCCGCCGCCCGGGTGGCAGGCGCCGCAGGTTGCGGTCACGAAGTCGAACGAGGTCATGTCGATTTCGCGCGCGCTCGCGTTCTTCTTCGGCGCGAGCTGGCGGTAGAGCGGCGCCGGCGAGCACCAGTTGCCGCCGTAGTTGCCGGGCGAGGTCACCCAGGCGTAGCGCCCGGCCATGGCGGCCGGCACCTTCTCCCCCTTGCCCTGCGTGAAGTGGAAGCCCTGGGTGATCTTGTCGTAGTCGTGGCAGCCTTCCGCGCCGCAGGTCTTCCTGGGCGAGTACGGCGCCGCGTCGTTTACGCCCTTCACGGGATCGATCACGTTGCCCGCCTCGTCGCGGAGCTGGAACGGCGGGCAGACACCCATGGCGCGACGGGGAGCGTCCTTCGCTACGACCGGAACCCCGGTCATGACGGCCTCTCCGCAACCCAGGACGAACAGGACAGGCAGGATCGCCGCGGCACTCTGAACGACGGCACTCCTTCTCATGGTCTTCCCTCCTCATTGACAACCGCCCGGGGATCGCCCGGCTCGGGCAGTCGATAGTCGGCCGGCAGCAGCCGCTCCATCACGACCCCGATGACGATGAACACCGGCAGGGTGATGAGTGTCCGCGCGAGCGAGAAGCTCCAGCCGAGGAACGCCACCTCGAACGTCAGCATCGGGATCTTCATCGCCGAGAAGGCGCCGAGGTAGATGAAGACGTTCCGCGGCGCGCAGCCCTTGCGCCAGAGGCCGACGGCCACGGGAAATGCCCCGTAGAGCGGCCCGGCCTGCACCGTGGCGAGCAGGACCATCCAGGGGATCGCGGCGAAACCGGCGCGCTTCCCCGCGTGCCGTTCGACAACCGCGCGGGGCACCCAGACCTCGAACAGCCCGACCAGGAGGAACATCGGCGGGAGCACGAGCGCCATCTCGATCAGGAAGTCGAGGAGGCTCTCTCCGGCCCGAACCCCGTACGCGAGCTCGCCGCCGAGGCGGCCGTAGGCCCAGAGGCCCGCGACCGCGGCGACCAGCGCAAAGGGCCAGAACATCGCGACGACGGAAGAGATCTTCCCGCGTTCCCTCACGGCAGCACCCACGCCATGCCGACGGCCACGAGGACCGCCCCGACGAACGCGAGGCCGTTGCGCAGCAAGGAGACCCTCCAGCCGAAGAACTTCGCCTCAATCGGCAGCGTCAGGACGCCGACCATCATGAGCGACGTGATGAACGCCGCGAGCACCGGCGTCGACGCCCCGTTCTCGCGCAGGACCCCGGCGAGCGGGTAGGCGATGAAGCCCGGCACGAGCGCGACGCTGCCGACCCCGAGTGCGGCGCAGAACGGCAGCGGGCCCGAGCCCGACAGCGCACGCTGGAGCATCTCCGGGGTCACGGCCGCCATGAGGAGGCTCACGACCGCGAGCACGCCGAGCAGGAGCGGGACGATGGCCCAGAACGTCTTGAGCCCTCTGATCAAGGATGCACGCGTCTTCCGTCGGTCGGCGACCAACGAGGCGAGCAGCGCCGCACCGGCGGTGATCCACAGCGCGATCACGGCTGGCCTGGTCCTCCCACGCCCTCGGGGGCGTCACCGCGCCGGCAGAGCACGCCGAGGACCATCGAGTCCTCGTGGGCCTCCATGCTCCGCGTCGTCGCGCCTCCCGGAATGAACACCGCGCCCGGCGCGGCCACGAGCGCCTCGTCTCCCTCGGCGACGAACGTGACTCGCCCAGCGACCACGACGAACACCACGTCCTCTTGCATCCGACACGGCGGGATTCGGGCACCGGCGGCGAGCTCGATACGCCGGACCTTCATCTGATCGTGTTCGAGAAGCACCGAGGCAGCGACGCCGCCCGGGATCCCGTGTCCGCCATCCATATCGAGCCGTATCAAGGACTGGTGAACCTCCGTCATTGCAACCCCCTGTACGCGAAGTACACGCCGACCAGGATGATGACGACACCGGCGATACGGCGCAGGACGTCGAGCGCGCGGTTCGCCCGCTTGTTCTCGATGAGCTTCTTCGCCGCACCCATCGACGTGCCGGCGACCAGGATGAGCACGCTGTGGCCGAGCGCGTAGACCAGCAGCAGCGTCCCGCCCCAGGCGACCGATGCGCCCGACCCGGCGAGGTACGTGAGCAGCACGACCAGGATCGGCCCGGCGCACGGCGCGGAGACGATGCCGAACAACAGCCCGAGCAGGAACGCGCCGAGGAAGCCCCGGGTCTTGGGCTGCAACCGCCCGCCGAGGCTCGGTATCGGCACCGTGACCACGCCCATGAGGTGCAGCCCCATGGCGACGCACACCGCGGCGACGATCCAGTTCCAGACGCCCGAGAGGTCGCCGTACATCCTGCCGGCGAGCGCGGCGATCATCCCGAGCGCGGTGAAGGAGACAGCGAGCCCGAGCACGAAGACGAACGAGAACGCGAGCGCGCGCAGCACGCCGGCCCTCTCGTCCTTGCGGCCCGCGACGAAGCCCATCATGAGCGGGATCATCGCGAGCACGCAGGGGTTCGAGGCGGTGAGGACGCCGCCCACGAACACGGCGGCCAGCGCGAGCCACGGGTTCGTGTGGACGTAGTCGCCGACGTTGGCTAGGAAGCTGTCGAGCATGCGGCTCCCCTCAACCGGTCGGTCGCGAGGGCGTGCGCTCGTTCGAGCTCCGCTTCGTCCGCGAGTACCCCGTGCTTCTTCACGAAGCCGTGCTCCGTGAGGTTCAAGTAGACGTGCGGCTTCGCCTGCACGTGCTCGAGGGTCTTGAGGGCGCAGCGGTGCTCACAGCCGTCGAGGACCACCAGGCGCTCGCAGTCCTTGGCCGGCACGACAAAGCCGCTCAGGTGCGCGCCCACCCCCGCGAGGCAGGACATCGTCCCGATGCTCTCCCGGGCGAGGCGCAGCGCCAGGCTGTTCGTGAGCTGGCCGACGTTCGACGAGCCCGAGCAGGCGAAGATGAGCGTCGGGACCCCAGTTGCGCAGCAGCAGTCTTGGCCGTCGCTCATGGCTTGGCCTTCGCGGCGGCGGTCGTGATCCAGGTGACGATCTCC
Source organism: Pseudomonadota bacterium (assembly GCA_023229365.1). Taxonomy (NCBI): domain Bacteria; kingdom Pseudomonadati; phylum Pseudomonadota; species Pseudomonadota bacterium. The sequence goes on from JALNZK010000009.1 coordinate 12,857, forward strand.
GAGGCCGGCGCGATGCGGCCGCTCGCCTTGACCTCCTCGTCGATGACGAGCGCGGGCGTCATCATGACGCCATACTTCATGATATCGTCTATCTTCTCAACCTTCTCGATCTCAGCGGCCACGCCCGAGGAGGCCACCGCCTTCTCGGCCTCGGCGTACAGCTTCTTGCACTTCGCGCAGCCCGTACCCAGGATCTTCACCTTCATGGCTTCTCTCTTTGCTCGGGGCCATCTTCGGCCCCGCGTTCTCGCTCTTCCCGCTTCTTCCCGCGCCGCGATCTCCAACGCTCGAATACTAGCAGACCGATCCCGATGGCGACCAGCCACGGCAGCGCCCCGCCGAGCTGCTGATCGCACTGGCAGCCCGAGTATGAAGACGAGCGAGAACAGGAAGGCTCGCAGCCCCCCGGGCTTGTCCTCCTTGCGGCCCGCGACGAAGCCCATCATGAGCGGGATCATCGCGAGCACGCAGGGGTTCGAGGCGGTGAGGACGCCGCCCACGAACACGGCGACGAGCGCGAGCCACGGGTTCGTGTGGACGTAGTCGCCGACGTTGGCTAGGAAGCTGTCGAGCATGCGGCTCCCCTCTCACACCGCGGCTAGAGGACTTTGAACAGGTAGACCAGGCAGTAGTACCCGCCCACGAGGATGAACACCGCCGCCGTGATGCGGCGCATCCAGGGCTCGATCTTGGTCAGGGCGTTGAACACCCGCGACACCCGGTTGGTGACGAAGGCGATGATCACCGAGAAGACCACCACCGGCAGCGCCGTGCCGATCCCGTAGAGGCAGGGGAGCAGCACGCTCGACTCGTGCGCCACGGCGAGCGGCACCAGGCTCCCGAAGAACAGCGCCGCCGAGAGCGGGCAGAAGGTCAGCGCGAACACGAGCCCGAGGAGGCCCGCGCCCCAGAGGCCGAGCTTGTCCACGCGGCCCTGCAGCTTGCCCGAGAACCCGCGCCCGCCGCCGGTCCAGGGCCAGGGGATCACGTCCAGCAGCAGCACCCCCACCACGACCAGCACCGGGCCGAGGACCTGGTTCATCCTGCTCTGGAGGAACATGGAGACGGCGGGGACGGACACGAGGCTCTTCACCGCGATGAACGCCACGGCGAAGTAGCTCAGCGTCCGACCGAGCGTGTACAGGAGGCCCGAGAGGAGGACCATGACGGGGCGATCCACGCGCTTGCCGACGTAGGAGATGGCGGCGATGTTCGTCGCCAGCGGGCACGGGCTGACGGACGTCAGGATCCCGAGCCACAGGGCGCTGCCGATCCCCAACCAGATGGACTCCATCACCGCCTCACAGCTTCGCCAGGTACGTGCGGATCATCTTCTCCACGTACTCCTTCAGCGCCGGGGCGTTGTGCGCGTGCTCCCAGACCTTCTCGGCGTTCTCCCACTTGACGGTCTTGCCGCTGGCCTGCGCGGCCACGATCATCGTGCTGAAGGACAGCTGGTACTCGTCGACGAAGTGCTTGTTCGCGTCCTCCTCGAAGTTGACCTCCTCGAAGGAGAGCTTCCCGGCCGTCGTCTCCTCGGCGAACTTCTCGTTGATGGTCTGCTCGATGTTGTCCTGGATCCCCAGGCAGGTCGGGCAGCGGCGGGTGGCGTGGAAGTAGTAGACGATGATCTTGTCAGGCGCCGCGTTCGGATTCGCCGCCGCCTTCGGCGTGTCGGAGGCGGCCTTCTGCACGTCGCCGGTCGCCTTCTGCGCGTCGCCAGCGGCGGCGGCCGGCCTGTTGCAGCCCGTCGCCGCGACCGCCGCGACCAGCGCCAGCATGATGATGGTCTTCGTCCTCGGTAATCCCGTCATGATCATGATCTCCCTCCGTTGAGAGCGCGCGGCTCTCAGGCGTTCTTCTTCTCCGCCGCGGCCGTGAGCATCTTGGCGATGTCGCCGCTGGACAGCACGCGGCCGCTCGTCACGACCTTCTCGTCGATCACGAGCGCCGGCGTCATCATCACGCCGTAGTTCATGATGTCGTCGATGTTCTCGACCTTTTCGAGCTCCACCGGCACCCCCGAAGCGGCGGCCGCCTTCTCGGCCTCGGCGTACAGCTTCTTGCACTTCGCGCAGCCCGTACCCAGGATCTTCACCTTCATGGCTTCTCTCTTTGCTCGGGGCCATCTTCGGCCCCGCGTTCTCGCTCTTCCCGCTTCTTCCCGCGCCGCGATCTCCAACGCTCGAATACTAGCAGACCGATCCCGATGGCGACCAGCCACGGCAGCGCCCCGCCGAGCTGCTGATCGCACTGGCAGGGTGGGGGCGCCTGCTGTTCGCTCGCTCCTTCCATCGACTACTTCTTCTCCGAGCCGAGCCACGCGAGCGCCTCGGCCGCGGTGTCGTTGACCGTGGCCATCTTCATCAGCCTCGCGACCAGAACGGCCTCGACGATCTCGGCGTCGGTCGCGCCGGCCTGCTTCGCCTGCTTGACCCACATGGTCGTGCAGGTCGAGGACTGCAACGACGCCGCCACACCGATGCCGATCAACAGCTTGTACTTGACCGGTACCGCCTGGAGCGCGGGGTTGTCCATGGTCGCCGCCCTGTGGTCCATGTAGGTCTTCGCACCCTCGGGCGAGACGGCGCGAAGAATGTCCATCGGAGTTCCAACGGTCGTGCAGCTCATGGTTTCTCCTGTTTCTCTTTGAGGTGATTAAACACGGCCTTGGCCCGAGAGCGGCCGACGGCCTTCGCGTTCAATTGTTCCAGCGCCGCGACGATCCCCGAGAGCGAGGCTCCGGGAAAGCCGAGGATCGTCTCGTTCACGCCCATGTCGGTCGCCTCGCGGCAGCCGTAGCAGCCGAGCGAGAAGTTCAGTCGCTGCTCGACGTGCGGGATGACGGTCGCGTCCACGCAGGTCGCCTGGAGCACGGCCGTGTCGCCGCGCCGTCGCTGTCCTCCCGCCCGATTGAGATCCGCGAGCGCAAGCCACATGAGCTGCTCGGGCGGCCCCTCGACTACGACGACATCGGGCGTGGCGGGTGACGCCGCGAGGGGGCAAACGGCGATGCCACCGAGACTGCCTGGCGGCAGCCGCGTCATCCCCTCGAACATCGCCTTCCCGGTCGCCGGCTCGCTCACGATGCCGAACCCGACCAGCCCCTTGCCTGTGGCGAGACCCTCGGGCAGGGGCTTGAAGCCGAACGCGGACGCCGCCGCCGGGCAGGCGATGCCCTCAGGGGCCAATCGCTGCGATTCACCGTGCCGCGCTCGCATCAAGAGCTGGCAGTAGCGGTAGCCCGTTACCTCGGCGAAGTCCTCGAACGCGGGGTTGTCGGCGCCGGCCGGCAGCAAGAAGACCGCGACCGGTTCGGTCTCGAGCCCGAGGATCTCCGTCATCCTGCTCGCGGCGACTGACGACGTGATGACCGACATGACACCCTCCATGGCTCCTAGAAGATCGCCCCGTAGATGAGACCCGCGATGGTCGAGAGGACGATCACGAGCCCCACGAACACCACCGTCTTCTTCGTCCCCATCACGCTGCGGATGACGAGCATGTTCGGCAGCGACAGCGCCGGGCCCGCCAGGAGCAGCGCGAGCGCCGGGCCCTTGCCCATGCCCGCCTTGAGCAGCCCCTCCAGGATCGGCACCTCGGTGAGCGTCGCGAAGTACATGAACGCGCCGACCACCGACGCGAACAGGTTGGCGAGCAGCGAGTTCCCGCCGACCGCGGCCGCGATCCACGAGTTCGGGATGAGCCCCTTCTCAGAGCCGCCGGGACCGCCGAGCAGGAGGCCGGCCACGAACACGCCGCCGAGGAGCAGGGGCAGGATCTGCTTGGCGAACGTCCAGCTCGAATCCACCCACATCGACAGCTCGTCCTTCTTGAACCACGCGACGAGGCTGCCTATCAGCATCACCCCGAAGACGCCGGTGACGATCCACTTGGCCGAGTGGATCGCCGCCCAGGCGCCGGTGTCGCCCTCCGCGGGCTTGCCCCAGTTGGCGAACACGAGGATGCCGATCATCGCGAGGAAGTAGAGCCCGTCCTGCCACAGGGCGCGCCCCTTGACCTCGTCCGGGATGACCACGCCGCCGGCCTCCTGCCGGGCCGCCTCCTCCTTGCGGAAGATGAAGTGCATGGCGAGCCCGATGATGATCGCGAACGAGACGGCCCCCACCGCGCGGGCGACGCCGAGCTCGAACCCCAGGATGCGCGCGGTGAGGATGATGGCGAGGACGTTGATCGCGGGGCCCGAGTAGAGGAACGCGATCGCGGGCCCGAGGCCGGCGCCGCGCTTGTGGATGCTGGAGAAAAGCGGCAGCACGGTGCACGAGCACACCGCGAGGATCGTGCCCGACACCGCCGCGACCGGGTAGGAGACGAGCTTGTTCGCCTTCGGCCCCAGGTACTTCATCACCGCGCCCTGGCTCACGAAGACGCTGATGGCGCCGGCGATGAAGAAGGCGGGGACGAGGCAGAGGAGCACGTGCTCCCGCGCGTACCACTTCACGAGCGACAGGCTCTCGTGCAGGGCGGAGGCGACCCGCGGGCTGTCCGCGGGCAGGAACCAGCACGCCGCGAACGCGGCCAGGATCAGGACGAGCTTCCAGCGCTCCTTCATGTCACACCCGCTCCTTCAGGACCTGCGAGGCGCACGAGAAGAAGCTCATGACGCACGGCGTGAGCAGCTCGTAGTACACGACGTTCCCCTCCCGCCTGTCTGCGACGATGCCGTGGGCGCGCAGCACCGCGAGGTGCTTGGACACAGTGGTGCGGTCCGTGCCCACCAGGTCGGTCAGCTCGCCGACGGAGCACTCGCCTCGCGACAGCCGATCGACGATCTTGAGCCGGGACTCGTTGGCGAGCGCCTTGAGCACCCGCGCCTGCCGCTTGAAGATGTCCGTTTCCCGTCGCGCCATGTGCCACCTCCCGATCTCAGGGGATTGTATGTGGCCGAATGGCCACATTGTCAAGTGGCTAACAGCCTGCCCGCGAGCCGTAGTACTTGCGCGGCTTGAGCTGGCAAGCGCAGCCTCCCGCGAGCTCCTCGCGACGATCAATCACGGTCGGCATCCCGTCCTGCTCCCAGGCGATCATCCCACCGTTGAGCGCGGCGACCGACGTGTACCCATTGGCCATGAGGAGCCGGACGGCGTCCCTGCTCTCCAGGCCGACGCAGCACGCGAGGATCAGCGCGCGATCCTTAGGGAGCGAACCGAGCTCGTCCCTGAAGCGCCGGTGCGGCAACAGGATGACGTTGTTCACCTGGAACTCGCGGCCGTTCCTCTCGAGCCCCTCGCGGAGGTCGACGAGGATCGCGCCCGCTTCGAGGAAGGGGAGCGCGTCCTTCGGCGAAAGGAAGACGATCCCGTTGATGAGCAACCCGTGTCCGAAAAACCTGTTTTCCAAGGGCCCCTCCGTCCGACCTGCTCTCTCCGCTCCGCTCTTTCGCCTCACAGGGAGAGGAGCAGGTAGAAGCCCGCCGCGATGAGGATGACGCCGGAGACCTTCCTGATGCCGTTGCCCGCCTTCTGCGCCAGCGGGATCGTCTTGCCAAGCGACACGCCGAGCAGGATCGCCCCCAAGGGCAGGCTGAACCCGATGGCGAACGCCGCGAGCAACAGGAGCGACCACAGGACGTCGCCCTGAAGTATCGCGGCGCCGAGGACGATGAAGATCCCCGGGTTGCACGGCAGCGAGCTGACCGCCACGCCGCCGCCCATCACGACGCCGAGAGCCGTCGTTCCGGCTACGGTGGGCGGCCGGTCCACCATGTTCTGCACCGCGGCCGGCAGGCGGAACGGGATCAGCTTGAGGGTCGCGAGCCCGAGGACGACGGCGATGAGCCCGGCGAACACCTTCCAGTACAGCCCCATGGACTGCTGGGCGACCTGCCCGACGAAGCCCGCGATCACCCCGATGATGATCAAGGAGAGGATGATGCCCAGCGTGAACGTCAACGAGAAGCGCAGGGCGGCGCGGCGGTCGCTCTGGGCGCGCGTGCCCGAGTAGCCGAGCAGGATGCCCAGGGTGGGGAGCGTGCAGCACGCGCTCCCGGCCGCGCTCACGGCGCCGAGGAGCAGGGCGATCAGCAGCGCGACCGGCTGGTTCGCCGCGTCCTGCAGGATGTTGACGAAGTGGTTGACCATGGATCAGTTGCCGCCGCAGGACGCGCCCTTGGCGCAGTTGCAGCCGCCGCCGCTGGCTCCCATCGACGCGGCGACGTACGCCTGCAGCAGCTTCGACTCCGTGATCGTTCCGGTGAGCATCCCAGCGTCGATGTTGGCCGCGGAGACCAGCGCCTTCTCGCCTCCCCCGGCGAAGACGACGACCCCGGGCAGCTTGTGCCGCCCGGCAAGCGCGCCGTATTCGGGAGTGTCGGTGCGCAGGGAGTACACGCCGACGGTCATCGCCTTGGCCACGAGCTTCTGCCGGGCCGCGTCGACCTCCCGGGCGATCTCCTGCTCGGCCGCGCCGCCCTCCTTGGCCGGAACGACGACGAGCACGGCGTCCAGCGCCGCCGCCGACGTGTTGAGCTCGAAGAGCGAGCCCAGCGGCTTCGCGGCCAGCGGGACAACCGTCGCAGCGTTCGACTTGATCTCGGATTGTCCCTCGTCGAGCGCGGGATTACCCGCGTTTCCGGCGAGCTTCACCACGAGGACGACCACGGCCGCCGCGAGCACCAGGATCGCGACGACGATCTTGGCCTTGCTTCGGGGTGCCGGGGCGTTGCATTCACACGTGGGGCCGCAGCACGCCTGCGCCGCATCACCCTCGGGTACGGCGCTCGCCGGAGCCGCGGGCACGCCTTCGGCGGCACAATCGCAGTCCGGACCGCACTGCTTCTCCAGCTCCTTCTTGGTGTCGATAGGTTCCATCGCCGCGCCTAGGCCTGTCACTGACCGCCGCACGAGCCGCCGCCGCCGCAGGACCCACCGCCGCCGCAGGACCCGCCACCGCCGCAACCGCCGCCGCCACCGCAGCCACCGCCACCGCCCTTTCCGGGCTCGGGGCCGGTGAGCGCCACCTTGCAGCCGGCCAGCTCCGGGTTCGCCCCGCAGATGCCGCCCTGAATCGCCTTGGGTGCGATGCCGGCGAACTTGATCTTGTTGTTCGCGATCCACGAGGGGCTCGCGCCGATGCCGAGCGACTGGGCGAGCTTCAGATCGTCACGCAGGAGCTGCTTCCCCTCGTCGCCGGTAGCGCAGGCGTTGAACGCCGCCGCCTTCAGCCCCGCGGCTTTGACGCAGCTCTCGAACGCCGTGGACTGGATGTCCTTGTCCCTGCACCAGACGTACTCCATCCACTTGTAGTTTTTCGGCGCCAGCTTCTTGGCGCACAGCTCGCGGATGTTCTCGTCCACCTCGGGCTGGCCGTGGAGCGACTGGAACCCGTCACCGCTCTCGCTCGCGATAAAATGGACGTCGAACGTGATCTCCTTGCCGAACGCCTTGAGCACCTCCTGCATCGCGTCGAGCGCCTTCGTGCCGTAGGGGCACTGGGACATCACGAAGACCTGCAGGTCGCCTTTGATCTCCGGGCGGCACCCCAACGCCGCCTTGCAGTCGTCGTCGTCGCAGTCCGCCTTGCCGTTGCCCGTGTCGTCCGTACCGTTGTCGCAGATCTCCTTGGTCGGATCGTGGGTCGCCCGCATCTGGAGGACCTGGAAACCCTCCTTGGCGCTGGGCTTGAGCGACCGGGCGAGCCGCTTCAGCGCCTTCTCCTCGCCCTGCAGCGCCGGGTCGAAGATGAACGCCGGCAAAAACTGGAGCCCGTGCTCCGCGTACGCCGCCTTGCCCTCGGGGGAGCTCCAGTCCAGCTCGGTGATCACGAGGCCGGGGATCATCACCTTCAGGGAGTTGAGGGGCCGCTTCGTGTTGCAGCTCGGGTCGGTGCACCGCGTGTCGCCCAGCGCGATCATCGGGACCGGCTTCGCCTCGGGGGTCGCCTTCGCGTCGGGCGTCGTGGCCTTGGCGTCGGCGGCCTTCGCGCCCGCCGTGTCCGACTTCGCCGCCTCGGACGAGGGCTCCTGCGAGGAGCACCCGGACACGGACCAGAGCCCGACCGCGAGCACGACGATCATCATCGAAGACAACCTCATCACGTCACCTCTCTATGGCCTCTTCGGCCCTCTCTTGTTGGCGGGCTTGCACCCGCTCTTGTCGGCACAGGTTTTTCCCCGGCTGCTCGTGGCCAGCCAGGCGTTCAGATCGCGAAGGACATCGGCAGCGCCGGGATGGCACTCCATCCCGGTCAGGAGCGACTCGAGCTGGGCTCGCTCCAACGCGTTCGCCACCGGCTCGAGGGAGTAGTAGGACCACGCGCCCTCCCTGCGGTCGGTCACGAGACCGGCGTGCTTCAAGGTGGTCAGGTGTCGCGACGCCTTGGACTGCGTGATGCGCAGCGCCTCGACGACGTCGCAGACGCACAGCTCCTCGTGCTTGAAGAGCAGCCAGAGGATCTGCAGCCGGCTCTCGTCCGCCAAAGTCTTGAAGAACTGCGCAAGTGTCCGCATTACGGCCTCCAATTCGGTGATTCGAATATCCGGTTAACCGGGTATTGTCAATCGGAATCGCCGGGCGCTCACGCTACGAACCCGAGATCGTCCTCGACTTCGTCGATGGGACGCTTCGGATCATCCACGCCCTCGATCTCGCTGACGCGGGAGGTGAGCATGGCCGAGAGCAGCTTGTCCCCGGCGCTGCGACGGAGCTTGGAGACGACCCGGAACTGGCAAAGGCACACGCTCCCGCAGAACGGGGCCGAGGCTCTCAAATGCCCCAGTTTCTCGGTCGCCGAACGCGCTCTGGTCGATCCTCAGCACCTCGGCTTGACAATACCCGAACAACCGGGTATACGGTTATAAGAACTGGAGGCGACATGCAGACCCAAGCTCAGTTTTTTAAAGTCCTTGCCGACGACGTGCGGCTCAAGATGCTGTGGCTCCTTTTCAACCATGAGGAGCTGTGTGTCTGTGATTTCGTGGCCGCCCTCGAGATCACACAGTCGAAGGCCTCCAGACATCTGCGCTCCCTCCTTCACGGAGGAGTCGTCAACGACCGCAAGGAAGGCCTGTGGTCCTACTACTCGCTGCGCGCGCTCGAGTCGGAGCTGACCCGGCCGCACCTCGAGTTGTTGCGCACGACCCTCGCCGCCTGCCCGGATGCCCTTGCCGTGCTCGAGCGACTCAGCGTGTGGCTCATGCACAACCGCTCCTTTCCCGGGCAACCCACGCCTTGCGCCAAGGCGCAGGCGCGACGGGAGCGCACCCTCAAGGCTTCGGGACGCGCGGGCCAGAATGCGGGAAAGGCAGAAGGGCGATGAACTCCCTCTGGACGTCTCTTCAGTTCTTCGTGGTGATCTTCGCCGAGTTGACCGCCCTCTTCCTCGGGATCAGCACGCTCGTAGGTCTGGTGCTGCAATACGTCTCCGACAAGACGCTTCGCCGCTGGCTCTCGAAGGAGGGGCTCCTGGGCAACTTCCTCGGCGCCACACTGGGTGCGCTGACTCCGTTCTGCTCCTGCTCGACGATCCCGATGACGGTGGGGCTGTTGCGGGCCGGCGTCCCCTTTGGCGCCACCATGTCCTTCGTCCTCGCATCGCCGCTGCTCAACCCCATCATCCTCACGATGTTCTGGGTGCTGCTCGGGTGGAAGGCCTGTGTCGTGTACGGGGCGTTTACCTTCGCGGCCTCCATGCTGGCAGGCGCCTTGCTGCAATCGCTTGGCTTCGAGAAGCACGTCAAGCGAGTCCGGGTCTCCGGCGGCCAGGAGCGCGAGACCATGCCCACGTTCCGGAAGAAGCTACGCTACGCCTTCACCGGCGCCTGGGGGGACTTTCGAGGTGTCCTGGTCTACCTCGTGATCGGCGTGGCGATCGGCGCCGGCATCTACGGATACCTCCCGAGCGACTTCGTCGTACGCATCGCGGGACCGGACAACCCCTTCGCCATTCCAGTTGCAGCGGTGGTCGGCGTTCCCTTGTATGTGCGCGCCGAAACCGTGATCCCGATCGCCGTCGCGCTGACCCAGAAGGGGATGAGCATGGGCGCGGTCCTCGCGCTCATCATCGGCGGCGCCGGGATGAGCATCCCGGAGATGAGCATGCTCGCGGCGATCTTCAAGGTTCGGCTGGTTGCCGTCTTCATCGCCGTGGTGTTCATAACCGCTGTCGCCACAGGCTTCGTTTTCAACGTGATCTGAACAGGAGAGAAGCAATGACTGAAGAGAAGAAGGGATTCTGGGCCAGGCTCAAGGGGTCGAAGAAGAAGGCCTCGGGCTGCTGCTCAATCAACATCGAGGAGATCCCCGAGGACGTGCCAGAGGAGACCGATGTCGAGGTCGAGGAGAAGGAGACGGCGAAGGAAAAGAAGGCAGAGCCTGCCCCGTGCTGCGGCGGCATCCCGACGCCCCGCCGTCGCGGTGGTGGTAGCGGCTGCTGTGGATAGATAGACCCCGGGTCTCCTACGCCTCAAAACGGATTGCATACACGATCTCGACGTTGCTCTTAATCGCCAGACCAACCGCGCACATCATCTTGGCACCTTCGACCGCCTGCAAGAAACCGGCCTCGTCCAACCCCGGCACTTTGCCGCTCACCTCCAGCTCTTCGCGCGTGATCAGGTAGGGAGCGTTGGGATTGACCTGATCGAGCGTGGTCGCGACCGCCACGCGGAGTCGCTCGGGCTTATGGTGGCCCATGGTCACCACCTGGGCGAGAGCCATCGAGAAGCAGCTTGCGTGCGCGGCGGCCAGCAACTCCTCGGGACTGGCCTTGCCTGCCGGCGCCTTGTCTTCCAGGGCACAGGTCACGGGGATCCTGCCGCCCGCTCCGCTTTCGAAGTCGGCGTGCCCACTGCCACTCGCCAAAGATCCGCTCCAAACAACCACTGCCTTACCTTGCATTGACATGTATTCTCCTTTGGTTTGGGACCCTCTAGACTTGGTCTACGGCCGCACGGATGAGCTGCTTCATCGCGTCGACGTCCGACCGCAGCACGTACTCGTCCACACCCTTCGGACCGGCCTCCAGATCGTGGCTCAACGGCACCTTCTTGGCTCCGGTGTCCCGCACCAGCTCCAGCGACTTGGCGATCGGCAGCCCGGCTGCCTCCGCGAGCTTCTGCGCGCAGTGGTTGGCACACCCGTCCACTGTGATGATGCGCCTGGCGGCCATCGACTTCTTGATCACACCCTCGTTCTTCAGCGGCAGCGAGCCGACGCAGCCCATCGAGACCTTCCGCAGTCCGAGCTCACGGACCGTTTCGTAGCAGGCCTGATAGACCGCCAGCCCGGTGTTGGCGAAGCCGCCGCCGCACGGAAACAGCACGTTCTCGTGGGTCAACATAGCGGGTTTCTGATCACTCATGACTTCCTCCTCGTTCTCATATAGTGGCGACTTGGCCAAATATGCATCCTGCGCTCAAAAAAGGGGGCCCTTGTCATGCGCGCTCCTTCAGAACCTGTGTCGCGCACCCGCGCCTGCCGCCGAAAAACGTTTTCATCCTTGCCGACCATGCACGCCTCCGAAAGACCCGGACGGGTATGTGGCTATATGGCCAAGTCGTCAAGCACTTTCATTTGTCCGTTCGTATTTAAAATTCGAAACGCCACGATCCGATGCCACGTTGCCGCAGCGGCACGCCTTGGTGAAATCGGCCTCGGCCGAGGTGCCCGCCAGTTGGCCGTGAAGCAGGTCGATGTAGTCCGGCATGTACCGGGCCCACAGGTGGATGGGGATTTCGTCGAGGCTGCTCAGCGGAGAGAGGCAGAAGCGGAAAAGGTACTCCATCAACCACTCGATGTTCTTTGCCACGCCGCCCTGGTACTGCTGATCGCTCCTCTGGGCCAGGACGCGATCCTCGTGCATCGAGCGGCCGATCTCCGACTCGAGCAACTCGTCCCAGGAACACACGATGACCTCGATCACCACGTCATCCTCGGCCGCGTTGACGAACGAGGTGAACGCCTCCGGGATGTCACACGAGCAGCCGCGCTCGAGCAGGATCTCCATCGCGCGCCCGGCCGGGGAATGAGACAGGACGGTGTCGCGGGGCCAACGATACCGGACAACAAGGTGTGTAGCGTTGTAGCTGCCCGCGTGAGCCTCCTGCTCCTCGATCGAGCACTCCTTCAGGTCGGCAAGGCGATCGGTTACCTCCGCAACCTCCCGGCCTTCACAGAGCACCTTGAACCCGAGGATGTCGTTCAGCGGCAGCGCCGGAAGTGTTTCAAGGAGCTGCCCGCCCCTGATCAGCTTCAGTCCCCGCCGCTCCGCGTGCGCGAACTCGGCGATCTGCTCCTCGATGGGAGTATAGAGCATGCTCTTAGCGACGCCCAGACGCCGGGCCCGCTCTTGGGCCAGCTCGTCCGCCCTCGACTTGACCTCGCGAAACAGGAAGTCGATGAGGTAGCGGCTCGCCTTCTCTGCGATCCGGCGAAAGCGCTTGACGCGCGCTGTGCCGAGGAAGCGGTCCTGCTGGTGGTAGATCCGCCCGTTGACCGGTGTCTCGCGGTAGTAGTCCTCGGGGTGTTGCTGGTAGCGGACGATCAGGTCTTGAAGGCGAGGAGAGCGGTCGCGGACGCCGCTGACGATGATGTCCTTGAGCGCGCCCTTGCTCTGCACGACGGATGACCGCACGGGCTCGCCGTGAAGGCTCGTGAGCAGCGACCGGCCGAACGCGTCCAGAATGAGGCAGCCACAGTAGGCGTTGAAATTGACGATCTGCTTCAGCGCGCGCGAGTCCTCGCGAATAGCGTCGGGACCTTCGAACGAGGAGCTCAGGCTTCGGCCGAGGATCTTGGACAGCCGCGCTCGATGAAGATATCCGTTGAGCTGTAGCATCCTAACGCCCACCTCCTCTGATTCAGCCGCCGAGCCGATCTGCCGACTTCGCGCTCGTGCTTTCCCGTCCCTCGACAAATGCGCGGAGGCTGGCCCCTCCGGTCGGCGGCTCGCTCATCCACGGCACCAGCGCGGCGCGCTTCGCGAGCTTGTCGACGACCTCGGCGATGTAGCCCTGCTCGTTCGACTGGCGGCTCACGAGGATCGGGTCGGTGGTCTCGACCGGCGTGAGCGCCTGGTTGATCACCCAGGCGAACGGGTGGATCTCCGCGCGGCCGAGGTCGCTCTGCAGCCGCGCCGCCTCGTGGACCGGGGTCGCCTCGGGCAGGGTGACGAGCAGGATGCGCGTGAACCCCGGGTCGCGCAGGCGGGGCAGGAGCTCCCGCACCGTCTCGGGCATGTCGCTCGATTGGCGCAGCACCTCGCGGTGGTACGCCTCGGCCGCGTCGAGCAGGAGGATGGTGTGCCCGGTCGGCGCCGTGTCGAGGACCACGAACCCGTCCTTTCCCTCGGCGACCGTGCGCGCGAACGTACGGAACACCGCGACCTCCTCGGTGCAGGGCGAGCGCAGATCCTCGGTCAGGAGGGCCTTTCCCTGCGCGTCCAGATTCCCGCCGACGGCGCCCATGACCTCGTCGCGGTACGCCTGCGTCTCGCGCTCGGCGTCGATGCGCCCAACTTCGAGGCCGGCCGGCGGATCGTCGATGAGCCAGGAGACGTGCGCCGCCGGATCGGTCGTGCTGAGGCGCACGGGATGACCGCGCCGGGCGAGCTCTAGCGCGATGGCGGCGGCCACCGTGGTCTTGCCCACCCCACCCTTGCCCATGGTCATGATGACACCCCTTCCGGCTGCCTCCATCTCGTCGACGAGCCGGACGAGCGGCGACGGCAGCTCCTGCGGCCGGGAGCTCGACGGGGGCGGCGCCGCGGGATGAGGGGCGTCGTCGAACATCGTCCGCAGGGCATCCGCGCCGAGCAGCGCGCGCGGGCTCAAGCGGATCTCTTGGCGCGGAAGCTCGCGGATTCCAGCCGGCATGGCGGCGAGCGCATCGCGACCGCGCCGCTCGAACGCGACGGCCACGGGATCGTCCTGCCGCATCGCGCGGAAAACACCGTTCAGCACGAGGCACTGGTTCGAAACACCGAGCTCGCGCAGCTCCGCGCTCGACCGCGCCGCTTCGCGCAGCGCCGATACCTCGGGCCGGCTGACGAGGATGAGGGTCGTCCGCTCCGAATTCGCGAGCGCCTCGACCGACGCGAGGTACAGATTCTGCTGATCCTTCAGTCCCGCGAGCGGGCCGAGGCAGGATGTGCCGGTCGTGCTCGTCTCGATGAACGAGGACCAGGCATGCGGCAGGGAAAGCAGCCGCAAGGTGTGGCCCGTGGGCGCCGTATCGAAGATGACGTGGTCGAAGCCGGCCGTCCGTGCCGGATCGCCGAGCAGCCGGGAGAACTCGTCGAACGCGGCGATCTCCATCGTGCACGATCCCGAGAGCTGCTCCTCCATGCTGCGCACGGTCGCCTCCGGGAGGACGCCGCGATACGGCCCGACCATCTTCTCGCGGTACTCGCTCGCCGCGAGCTCGGGGTCGAGGTTCAGCGCAAAAAGCCCGCCGACCCCCGGCACGGCGGTCGGCGCGGAGCCGAGCTTCACGCCGAGCACCTCATCGAGGTTCGACGCGGGATCGGTGCTGACGAGCAGGACGCGGCGTCCCTTGTCCGCGAGCGCGATGGCCGTGGCGCAGGAGATAGACGTCTTGCCGACGCCGCCCTTGCCGGTGAAGAACAGATAGCGCGTCTCGATGCTCGTGAGGTTCATGGTTCCATCCCTTCTTCTCCCCCGCATGTGCCGGCGGTCGGGCGGCTATCACAACCGCATGGTGTCGTGTCATCCAGGACGCTCAGCAGCCTCGTCCGCGAGATGGCACCCTCGAACGTCCAGCCGTTTACAAGGACCGTCGGCGTGACGTGGACTCCCGCGGCGTGGGCGAGGGCGATGTCCTCGGCCAAGATCTCGTTTGTTGGCTCGGAGTCCAAGCACGCCGCGAACCGCTCCATGTTCAGGCCGATACTCCGGGCCGTATCGAGCACGACTGCGCGGGTGCGGAGCTCCTTCAGGCCGAGGGTCGCCTCGGCGAACGGCCAGAAGCGGCCTTGCTCCTGTGCGCAGATCCCGCCGCGGGCCGAGAGACAGGCCGTCGGATGCACCGAGCGGCCGACATGCGGATTGCACTCCCGGTCCAGCGGGAAGTTCACGAACCGCACCCGCAACCCGTCCGGCCCGCGCTCTTCGAAGAGGTTCGCAACCGTGCGGTGCAGGGCCCCGCAGTGCGGGCACTCGAGGTCCGAGAACTCGATCAGATCGTCCTCGGCGGCAGGTTCCCCCTTCGACGGAACTCGCTCGGGCAACGCGAACGACGGCAGCATCTTCCCACCCGGATTGGCGGCGCCGGTCACGGTCCAGGGCGCGATCTCGGCCAGCGCGTTCAAGAGGAACGGAGTCGAGACAGCGAAAAACCCACCGCCGACCGCGACCGTCGTGACGAAGGGCGCGAGCAGAGAGCGGAAACCGAACCGCCTCTGACCCCTCAACCACCAGATCGCGCCCAGCACGAGCATCGCCGCGTTCACACCGTACAGGACGAAGCAGAACGGGCACACTTCGCCGGCGCGGATCAGCAGCGTCGCCAGAAAGACCGAGTAGGCGACCGCTCCCAGGCCCATCAGCGCCACGACCGGTGCGACGCCTGCGGCTGCCGTCTGCGGGCTGGTGTGCCGCTTGCGGAGGATCAGAGCGAGGATCGCCAGGCCGGCACCAGGGATGTAGAAGGCGCTCCCGAAGTGGGATATCGGCACGCCGAGGATCTCGGCGGACTCGTTCGAATGCGCTGCCTTGCACCCCGACTCGACCAGCTCCGCGCAGACTCCTGCCTGGGTTCCGTCGGAGACCCGGAACCGCACATGGTCACGTGTCGACAGCCCGCTTACGAACGCACCCAGCGCGCATAAGACGACCAGGATGAGCGGCGCAACGATCCCCTGCCGGCGCGAAGACCCGGAGGAGAGGTCGGTTGATTCACAACCGCGCATCAATCGTCCCCCCCGCACTGCCGGTCCGGCGTAAGGCCGAGATACCGGGACACCGCCAGGGACAGCTCCGGGTAGTCGACGAACCCCTCGTGCCGCCAGAGCTCCTTGCCGGCCCCGTCGACGAGGAGGATGAACGGGATGGCATGCATCCCGTACCGCTCGGCGAGCTGCTCGTTCACCTCGACGCGGATGTCGAGGACGTGGACCTCCACGCAGCTGCCCAGCTCGCGGGCCGCGCGTTCCATCACCGGCTTCATGCGCTTGCACTGCGAGCAGACGCCCATGCCGAAGTCGAACAGCTGCGGGCGGCCGCCGCCCACGGTGACGGGCTCGCTCACCGCCGCAGGTCGTCCGTGCATCGAGTACCAGGCACCCGCGGCTGCCAGTGCAATCACCACAACGAGCAGCCATTTTCGGCTCGGTCTGTCGTTTGCGGTTGCGGGGAGATCGGTGCTGGTGCCTGGTTGCATCACGTCTCAGACGTTTCCCGCCGGAAGCTTCCCCTCGCGGACCTTCTCGTGAAGCTCGACGGCCGCGCGCGTCGCCATCGTCAGCACGGGGCACCACACTCGGGGGATCGCCGGTTCGCTCAACCCTTCCGCCAGGCGCTCGAAGCCGGGGCGCAGCTTGCGCAGGTTGACCGCGCTGGCGCCGAACATAATCGACATGCCCAGCATCACCGCCACCGCGCAGAAGACGAGCGCCGCGGCCCACCCCACTGCGCCGGTCGTCACCGCCCGCAAGATGAGCGCGAGCACCACGGTGAAGCCCACCCACAGCAGCATGACGACCGCGTACGCGGGGAGGTTCCTGGATGATAGGAGTGGGTAATGATTCATCTTTCGCCTCGCTTCAGCCGCAGCACTTGCCGCCCGCGGTTGCGGGAGCATCTCCACCGCAGCAGGACTGGGTGATGTTGGTCGGCTGCTCGCGCAGGTACTTCTCGGCGAGCTCCGAGATCGACTTCGCCGGGCTGGCTTTCACCGCCTCGGCCATCTCGACCGCCAGGCGCATGTCCTCCTTCGACACGCCGAGCTTGCGCGCCGCGCCGTAGTGGTACTTGAAGCACATCTCGCAGTTCGAGCCGATGGACGCGCCGATGGCGACGAGCTCCCGGACCGCGTCGGTGAAGATGCTCTGTGGCAATTCGAGCCCGCCGTAGCCGGCCAGCGCCTCGCGCGTCGGGTACTTGCCCTTGCAGGCGACCGCGCCGTCGACCAGGGTCAACGGCAGGCAGTCGTTGCCCTCCTTCGCGAGCGCGTCCTTCACCACCGGATTTCCGGCGAAGGCGGCGGGCTGCTGGGAGAGGTTGTACCGCTCGACGTCGACGCCCTGGCGCTTCAGCCAATCGAGGTCGGCGGCAAAGCGCACGAGCTCGGGATCGACCGACGGCCCGCAGACTCCCGTGGAGCAGCACATCGGCGGATCGAACACTTGGATTTTCATTCGTGATCTCCTTCGTCTTTGCCGGCCAGCAACGCCTCGATGCGCCGGCGCAGCTCGTCGCGTGTATTGCGGAATGCGTTCAACCGGTCCTGCTCGAAGCCGTGGACAGCGGCGGGATCGGGTAGACCCCAATGCAGGCGCATCACGTTGCCGAGGAACACGGGGCACTCCTCCTCCCCGCACAACGTGATCACCATGTCGACCTCGGCCGCCGGGATCTCGTCGACCAGCTTGGAGCGGTGGGCGGAGATGTCGATGCCGATCTCCGCGAGCACCGCGACGGCCTCGGGCCGCACCGAGGTCGGCCGCGAGCCCGCGGACCAGACCTTCGTCCCGGCCGGGACCATCGCGCGGGCGATCCCCTCGGCCATCTGGCTACGCGCCGAGTTGGCGACGCACAGGAACAGGAGGCCCTTCACGGGATTATCTCCTCGGCCTTGCGGCCCGTGACGCGGATGCTCGCCACCTTGCCGGCGAGCGCCGCGGTGACCTTCGCGAGCTTCTCCTTCGGCAGCGCCCCTTCGCCGCAGCAGCAGCCCCCGCCGGTCGTGGAATCGAGCAGCCCGGTGAGCTGCGCGGCGTCGTACACCAGGCGGTCGCGCACGGCGACGTCGACGAGCCCCGCCTCCCGGAGCCCGGCCAGATACGAAGCCTCCGGGATCGCCCCGGAGATGCACGCCGAGTAGAGCAGGTTCTCTTCCTTCATCCAGCCCGGCATCGGCTCGGCGACGATGTCCGAGATGGAGAACCGGCCGTCGGTCCGGAGCACCCGGTAGAGCTCCGCGAACACCCGCTTCTTCTCGGGCGAGAGGTTGATGACGCAGTTGGAGACCACGAAGTCGACCGACCCCGACTCCACCGGCATGTCCTCGATGATCCCCTCGCGCACCTCGACGTTCGCGAGCCCCGCCGCCGCCGCGTTCGCCCGTGCGCGCTCGATCATCTCGGAGGTCATGTCGACCCCGATCACCTTGCCCTTCGGCCCGGTGAGCTTGGCGGCGATGAGGAGGTCGATGCCCGCACCCGAGCCGAGGTCGAGCACCGTGTCCCCTTCCCGGATCTCGGCGAGCGCCACCGGGTTGCCGCAGCCGAACGAGCTCGCCACCGCGTCGGCCGGGAGCGCGGCGAGCTCCTCGCGGCCGTAGCCGGCGAGGGTGGCGAGGACCCCTTGCGGGGCCGGGCCACCGCAGCACGAACCGCCGGTCGTCTTGGTCTGCTCGACGGCGCGGGCGTACGTTTGGGAGACCGTCTTACGGACATCATTCGGAGCTTTCACGGCTTCACCTCTTGTATGTGGAAGAGTTTTCGTCTGAACCAGAGCGCCACGTTGACGAGCGCGATGAGCACCGGCACCTCGACGAGCGGGCCGATGACCGCCGCGAACGCCGCGCCGTGCTCGATGCCGAACGTGGCCACCGCCACCGCGATGGCGAGCTCGAAGTTGTTCGACGCCGCGGTGAACGACAGCGTCGTCGTCTGGCCGTACGTCGCGCCGACCTTCCACGACATGAAGAACGAGACGAAGAACATCACCGCGAAGTAGATGAGCAGCGGGATCGCGATGCGCACGACGTCGAGCGGCAGCTGCACGATGGTCTCCCCCTTGAGCGAGAACATCACGATGATGGTGAACAAGAGCGCGACGAGCGTGATCGGGCTGATCTTGGGGACGAACTTCGTGTGGTACCACTCCTTGCTCTTGAGCTTGATGAGCGAGAACCGCGTGATCACCCCCGCCAGGAACGGGATGCCGAGGTAGATGAAGACGCTCTTGGCGATCTGCCCGATGGTGATGTCCACCTCGACGCCCTTGAGGCCGAACCAGGTCGGCACGATGGTGATGAAGACGTAGGCGTAGATCGAGAAGAAGAGCACCTGGAAGATCGAGTTGAACGCCACGAGCCCCGCGCAGTATTCGGCGTCGCCCTTGGCGAGGTCGTTCCACACGATCACCATCGCGATGCAGCGCGCGAGGCCGATCATGATGAGCCCGACCATGTACTCGGGGTAGTCGTGGAGGAACAGCACCGCGAGCGCGAACATCAGGATCGGCCCGACGATCCAGTTCTGCACGAGCGACAGGCCGAGCACCTTGAAGTTGCGGAAGACCGGCCCCATCTCCTCGTACCGGACCTTGGCGAGCGGCGGGTACATCATCAGGATGAGCCCGATGGCGATGGGCACGGATGTCGTGCCGACGTTGAACCTGTTGAGGAACGGGACGACGTCCGGCACGAAGTAGCCGAGCCCGACGCCGATCCCCATGGCCAGGAAGATCCAGAGCGTGAGGAAGCGGTCGAGGAACGACAGCCGCTTCATGACCCCGTTGTTTTGATCGTCGCTCATCGTTTGCCTCCCTTTCCGCCCCTGGGAGCGCACGCTCCCGCGCACTCCTTCTTCTGCAACCACGTCTGGAGATTCCGGAGGGCACCCGTGGCGCCGTCGTGCGCGCCGAGACTCTTGCGCAGGGTGGCCAGCATGGTGCGCTCGAAGCCCGCCACGTCCGCGGAGAGCGAGTAGTACGACCAGGTCCCCTCCCTGCGGTCGTTGACCAACCCGGCGTGCTTCATGGTGATCAGGTGCCGCGACGCCTTGGACTGGGTGATCCCGAGCGCCCCCATGATGTCGCACACGCAGAGCTCCCGGTGGTTGAAAAGGAGCCAGAGGATCTTCAGCCTGGCCTCGTCGGAGAGGACCTTGAAGAACTGGGCGACGTCTCGCATGCGCACCTCCCTGTTGGCATTCGTATAACCGGGTAAACGAATGTTGTCAAGGTGCGGGAAACGCGGCGCACGCGCGGGAGATCAGTCCTGGTGGTCCTTGCAGTGCCGGTACTCGACGTACTCTTCGTATTTCTTCAACAGGTGATAGCGGTATTCCCTGCGGACGGCAGCGCCAGGGGGAATGAAGTTCGCTCTCGCCTCCAGCCTGGCGAGGATCTCCTCGGCGGTCTCCTGATTCGTCGGCCGGTCTTCGGCGTACAGCTCGGCCAGCGTCTCGCCCAGACCCTTGATGGCGACCCGGGTACCGTCGGCGAACTGCAGCATCTGCCGGCTAACTGCCGGACGCTCCTCGCCTCAGGTCAGTCAGCCGGTGATCTTGAACTGCGACAACTTCCAGCTCCTCCGTCGGCAGGTGCCTAGTCGTTCAGGCAGCACCACCCGTAGTCCGGACAGCCGATCTGGGGCTTGGGCGAGCTGGTGCACTCCGTGTCGCTGCACGACGCGGCGCCATCCGTCATGGTCTCGCACTGATCGGTGAAGAAGCAGCAAACCTCGCCTTCCCCCGTGCAGTCCTCGGAGGCTTTGGTTCCCCCCGGACAGTCCTCGCCTTCCGCCTTGCACGTCCCGGAGAACACGTAGGCCGCCTGGATGACCTCTGCGGAGCACGGCGTTCCCGTATCGGAATCGGCGTCGCTGTCCGCATCCGTGTCGCTGTCGGTGTCGGCATCGGTATCGGAATCGGTGTCGGCGTCGGTGTCGCTGTCGGAATCGGTGTCGGAATCGGCATCGCTGTCGGAATCGGCATCGCTGTCGGAGTCGGTGTCGCTGTCGGCATCGACGACTGCCGGGGAGTCGTCGCCGCAGGAGATCACCGGGATAGAGGCCATGAGTAGTGCCGTGAGGGCGAGGACAAGGTGAAGTCTGTTCATCCTAAATCTCCTCGTGGGTGGTTGACACACGGGTATAGTAGATTCCAAGAGCAGTCGGGATGCAACAATCGTAATGCGCCCACTGCCCGAGGTGGCGCGCTGTCGCTGGAGGTCCCCAAAGACGGGCAAGATGCTTAGCTACTGGGAAATCAACATCAACCGTCGCCGACTCGACGGCGTGGCCAAGCGGGTGCGTAGGCGGGCAGAGATTCAGACCCGCAAAGGAGCCGAGCGCGAGGAGCGCGAGATCCGCCAGGCCATCGCCGACGGGACGTTCGATGCGGTCAGAGAGGAGGTGCCGACTTTCGAGGAGTGGTTCAACGACAGGTTCTGGACCGAGTGGGTGGTCGCGCAGCGCAACAAGCCCGCCGAGCAGGAGTCGAAGCGCAGCGTCTTCAAGTGCCACCTCAAGCAGCACTTCGGCGATCTGCGGCTCGACGAGATCGCCGGGGGCAGCCACGTCGCGCAGTTCAAGGCGAAGCTGATGGCGAGCGTGGACGCGGGGAAGCTCAGCCTCAAGAGCGTCAACAACATCCTGGCGGTGCTCTCGATCCGCGACGGGCAGACCACGCACGCCATCTACCGGATCTGCCGGAGGGCCACGCTGCCCGAGCGAGGGTGGCACGCGCTACGCCACACGTTCGGCACGCACGCGGCGCTCTTCGGCGTCAACCCGTGGTCGCTCCAGAACTGGATGGGGCACAAGCGGATCGACGAGACCATGCGGTACGTCCACTTCGCCAACGACCACAGGAGACCGTGGCCCGAGGCCGTCGCCGAGGCGTACCGGAGCGAGGCCGATCCCGACCGCCGGATCGTCAAGATGCTGTCGGCGCGCGGAACAACAGCGGAACATGGACGGGATAACGAGGAGGGCATCGAGGCCGCGATGGCCTAGATACGCGAAAGCCCCCGGCTTTCACCGAGGGCTCTCGGAGCGGGAGACGGGACTTGAACCCGCGACGTCAACCTTGGCAAGGTTGCACTCTACCACTGAGTTACTCCCGCAAGGCGAGGGCCTTTATTAGACAACTTCGCCCCTCTGTCAAGCGGCAGCGACCTTCGGCAAACCCTTGCTGGGCCCGCGCGGCGGGAGCTACGATGCGTCGAACCGACCGAAACCTTCCTTGGCGGATGCGATGACGCGCACGACGAAACTCTCGCACCTGATCCGCTCCCCGATCGCGGCTGGGCTCGGCGCGCTCGTGATAGGCTTCGGCGTCGGGCTCGCGCTCTCCGGGAACACCTCGACCGCGGCGACCAGATTCGTCGACTGGTCCGGCGTCGTCGGGCAGCTGTGGGTGAACGCGCTGCGCATGGTGCTCGTGCCGCTCGTCGTCGCGCTGCTCATGACGAGCGTCGCCGGAATGGACGATCTGCGGGCCCTCGGGCGGCTCGGCGCGCGCACCCTCGGCCTCTTCCTCGCGCTGCTCGTCGGGACCGCCGTCGTCGCCGTGATCGTCGCGCCGCCGTTCCTCTCGGGCATCGAGATCGACGCCGGCAAGGAGCTCCTCGGCGCGCACGCGCTCGAGGAGATCCCGTCGGCGGAGCTGCCCACGGCCGAGAGCTTCCTCCTCGGGCTCGTCCCGACGTCGCCTTTGCGCGCGGCGGTCGACGGGGCGATGCTGCCCCTGATCGTCTTCACGCTGCTGTTCGCCTGGGCCGCGACGCGGCTCACAAAAGAGGCGCAGGCGCCGCTCTTCGGCTTCTTCTGCGCCGTGCGCGACGCGATGCTCGTCCTGATGCGCGGGGTGCTCCTGCTCACCCCGCTCGGCGTGTTCGGCCTGTCGGTCGGCCTCGGCGCCGGCCCCGGGCTCGAGCTCGCCGGCTCCGTGGGGCGTTACCTGCTCGTGATCTGCGGGCTGCAGCTCGCGGTGGCGCTGGCGCTCTACCCCATCGTCCGTCTGGCCGGCCGATCCGTCGGCCGCTTCGCCCGCGCGGTGCTCCCGGCGCAGACGGTCGCGCTCGGCACGCGCTCCTCGCTCGCCTCGCTCCCGGCGCTGATCGAGGGGTACCGGAAGGGCTACGGGGAGCGCCCCGGCGTGACCGGCTTCGTGCTGCCGCTGTGCGTCTCCACCTTCAAGCTGAACACGCCGATCTCCGATCTCGTGGGCCCGCTCTTCCTCGCCGCGCTCATCGGCGCGGATCTCTCCACGGCCCAGGTCGCGGCGATGGCGCTCGTCGCGGTCGCGATGAGCTTCTCGAACCCCGGCATCCCGAGCGGCGGCCTGTTCGTGGTGACCGCACCCGTGATGATGTCCGCCGGGTTGCCGCTCGAGGGGATCGGCCTCCTGATCGCGGTCGACGCGATCCCGGACCTCTGCGCGACGTTCCTGAACGTCACGGGCGACATGACCGTGGGCGTGCTGGCCGACAAGGACACGTAGCGTCTACCACCACGACGAGCAGATACAGGTCGCGCCGGAGGAGCCGAGGTTCTCGCACTCGATGTTGTAGGTCGTGTCCCCGTTGAACCATTGGCCGGAGCACGAGTTCATGCCGACACCCATCCCGACTTCGCCCGTCGGATCCGGGAACCCGCAGCACTCGTGCGCGGGATCGCACGCGTTCTCGTCCGGCTCCGTCGGCACGCACGTCGTGTCGGCGTCGGTATCGGTGTCCGTGTCGGAATCCGTGTCCGTGTCCGTGTCGGAGTCGGTATCGGAGTCCGTGTCGGAATCCGTGTCCGTGTCGGAGTCGGTATCGGAGTCCGTGTCCGTATCCGTGTCCGAGTCCGTGTCCGAGTCCGTGTCGCCGCCGTCCACGCCGGAGTCGTCGCCCGCGTCCGGATCTCCGCTCCGCAGGCCGTCGTCGCCGCAGGCCCCCGCGAACGCCGTCGCGCCTAGGAGCGCGCAAACAACGATCAATCTCTTCATGGCTCCCCTCCTCCAACCGATTATGCGTTATGGTGCGGCCATGGCCAAGGTCTACTTTCGCTACGCGGCGATGAACGCGGGCAAGAGCACGCAGCTCTTGCAGGTCCGGCACAACTACCACGAGCGGCACCAGCGCACGTTGCTGCTCAAGCCGCACCTCGACAACCGGGACGGCGAGGACGTGATCCGTCCGCGCATCGGCGGCCTCGAGGCGCCGGTCGACGCGGTCGTGCGGCGGGACACCGACGTGCGGGCGCTCGTCGAGGAGGAGCTGCGGGAGGGGCGGCGCGTCGACTGCGTGCTCACGGACGAGGCGCAGTTCCTCTCGGCGGAGCAGGTCCGGCAGCTGTGCGAGGTGGCCGATCTCCTCGACGTCCCGGTGATGTGCTACGGCCTGCGCGGCGACTTTCGAGGCGAGCTGTTCGAGGGCTCGGCCGCGCTCCTCGCGCTCGCGGACGACATCGAGGAGCTCAAGACGATCTGCTGGTGCGGCAAGAAGGCGATCATGAACGCCCGGATCCGCGACGGCCACGTTCTTCGCGAAGGGCCTCAGCTGCTCATCGGCGGGAACGAGACGTACACGTCGCTCTGCCGCAAGCACTGGCTCCTCGACCGGCCGACACCGCCGAAGTCCAACCGGGCTGAATAATTCCGTGCTAGACTGACGCACGGAGGAACGATCATGACAACGACGCACCAGACTCTCTTGGCCGTTCTCTGCACGCTCGGCGTGGCCGCCTGCGGCACGGGTCCGGCCGCATTCACCGGCTTCGACGCCGGAACGGACACGGATTCGGATACGGATTCGGATGTCGATTCCGATTCGGACTCGGACACCGATTCCGACACCGATGCCGATACCGATGCCGATACCGATACCGATACCGATACCGAAGAGTGCCCGTTCGACTGCTTCACGAGCTCCATGTGCGACCTCGTGGGAGGCACGGTACACGACGAGTACGCCTGCGCCACCGACGGAGCGGTCTGCTGCGAGACAGGAGCGGACACGGATACCGACGCCGACACCGACACCGACACCGACACCGACACCGATGCCGATGCCGATACCGATACGGACACCGATACCGATACCGATACGGACACCGATACCGATACCGATACGGACACCGATACCGATACCGACACCGACACCGATACCGACACCGACGTGGACCTATCCCCTTGCGAGATCGCGGCCGAAGAGGATCCGAGCTTCGTGTGCTGCCCGGATCCGGCGCCGACGGATTGCAGCGACGACGCGTGGGCGTTCTCGCCGATTGCGACGAACCCCAAGTTCTACGGCTGCTGCACGCAGGATCTCACGACGACCCTCTGGTGCGACGGGACGAGCAGCTCGACCTTCCACTCCGTGCCGTGCCCGGAGATCTGCGGCTTCACCGGCACCTACATGTACTGCGTCTCCGCGCCGACGGTCGGCGACACGTGCGCCAACGCCTTCGAGGCCACGACCTTCCCGGTGACCTGGACCGGCACGTGGTCGGACTACGGCAACTCGTTCACGCCGTCCGACTACTCGTGCGGCTCGGGCGGGAACGACGCCTGGGCGACCGTGCTCGTGCCCGGCGGCGCGACCGTGCAGGTACAGGAGACGACGACGGGCGGGGTCAGCCTGCGGCACGTGAGCGGCTGCTCGGCCACGTCGTGCATCGCGCATGACGAGTCGCCGCCGGAGACGCTCACCTTCACGAACGCGGGGTTCTCGTCACAGCTCTTCTACGTCGTCGTCAGCTACGTCTCCGGCACGACGTTCACGCTGTCTTTCACCTTGCTCTGACCGCAGACCCGTCTCCTGGCGCGGGCGCCGCAGGGTCGTTGTGGCGCGGTCCGGCCTGTGCCAAGATGCCCGCATGAAGCGCCTCCTGGTCGTCGACGACGAAGAGTCCATCCGCGTCTCCCTGTGTGCCCTGCTCGCCCGGCACGGGTACCACACGGCCGCGGCCAGGGGCGCGCGGGAGGCGCTCGAGCTGCTCGCGTCCGACGATATCGACGTGGCCTTCGTCGACGTCCGCATGCCGGAGATGGACGGCATCGATCTGACGCGGGAGATCATCGCGCGCGGCATCCGGACGACCATCATCGTGATGTCCGCCTACGGCTCGGTGAACAACGCCATCGAGGCGCTGAAGGCCGGCGCGTACGACTACGTCACCAAGCCGTTCAAGACCGACGAGGTGATCCTCACGCTCGCCAAGGCGGAGGAGCGCGAGGGGCTGCGCCGGGAGAACGCGCGGCTCAAGGCGGAGGCGGTCGTGCGCAGCAAGGTGGGCGGCATGGTGGCGTCGTCCGAGGCGATGGCGCGCGTGTTCAAGATGATCTCCAAGGTCGCCGAGGTGCGCTCCACGGTGCTCGTCATGGGCGAGTCCGGGACCGGCAAGGAGCTCGTCGCGCGGGCGATCCACAACGCCTCGGCGCGCGCCGGGGGCCCGTTCGTCGCCGTCAACTGCGGCGCGATCCCGGAGACGCTGCTCGAGTCCGAGCTCTACGGGTTCAGGCGCGGCGCGTTCACCGACGCCCACGCGGACAAGCGCGGGCTGTTCTCCGAAGCGGACGGCGGGACGCTGCTCCTCGACGAGATCGGCGAGCTGCCGATGTCGCTCCAGGTCAAGCTGCTGCGCACGCTGCAGGAGGGGACGATCCGGCGCCTCGGCGACACCAAGGACGAGAAGATCGACGTGCGCGTCATCGCCGCCACGCTGCGCGACCTCGAGGAGGACGCGCGCACGGGCCGCTTCCGCGAGGATCTGTACTACCGGCTCAACGTGCTGCCGATCCGCATCCCGCCGCTCCGCGAGCGGCGCGAGGACATCCCGTTGCTCGTCACCCACTTCGTCGAGCGGGTGAACGCCCGGCTCGGGACCGCGATCGAGGGCGCGACCCCCGAGGCCGAGAAGATGCTGCTCGCCTACGAGTGGCCCGGCAACGTCCGCGAGCTCGAGAACGTCGTCGAACGGGCCGTGGTGCTCACCGAGGGCTCGTGCATCACCCCCGCGGATCTGCCGGACCGGATCCAGGAGACGCGCGACGTCATCCACGCGACGCTCGCGTCCGGCGAGCTGTCGGTGAAGAAGACCGTGCGCATCATAGAGGAGGAGCTGATCCGGCGGGCGCTCGTCAAGACCCAAGGGAACCGCACGAAGGCCGCGGAGGTGCTGGAGATCAGCCACCGCGCGCTGCTCTACAAGATCAAGCAGTACGGGATATCCTAGCGCCTGGAAAGATTGCAGGGGGGAGCTGGCGACGGGAAGCTAGTTGCCGGCGTCCAACCCGGCGTCCGTCCCGGCATCGGCGTCCGTGTCGGTGTCCGTGTCGGTGTCCGTGTCCGTGCCGCCGTCGATCACCTCGGCGTAACCGTAGCAGAGGCTCACGCCGGTCACGACCTCGAAGCACTCGGCCCCTTCCGGGCAATCCTCGACCGTATCGCAGGCGATCGCGCAGTAGAACGGCTCCTCGAAGACGATGCCGTCCGTGGACTGGCCGACGATGCACGACTCGGTGCCGGTGCCCTGATCCGTGCAGTAGGTCGCGTCCGGCTGCTCCCAGTCGCAGCACCCGGGGGCGCAGTAGCCGCCGTCGGCGCCGGTCACCGAGCCGAACTGGATGCACTCCGTGTTGTCCGGGCAATCCGTGTTCGTGTGGCACGGGCCGCCCCACGCCGGGACGCCGGACACTTCGGCCTGGCAATCGGCGTCGGTATCCGTGTCGGTGTCCGTGTCCGTGTCCGAATCGGTGTCCGTATCGGTGTCCGTGTCCGTGTCGGTGTCCGTGCTCCCGTCCGGCCCGCCGCTGTCATCGTCGTCACCGCAAGACACGATCATCCCCGCGAGCGCGATCCCCATAACAATCCAAAGAATCCTCGGCATCTTCTGCCCCCTTTCATGGGTTGGTGAAGGCAACAAAACGTTGTACGTTCGAACACAACCTATCAAAAAAACGACGCTCGTGTGAAAAAAAATGGAGCCCCCGGAGGGAAAATGGCAGCGGTGCAGGGAAAGACCCACTTCTTGAGGCTCGAGCCGCTCGAGCGGTTCATGCACGACGTGTTCGTAGGGCTGGGCGTGCCGGAGGCGGACGCGGCGGTTTGCGCCGAGGTGCTCATCACCGCCGACCGGTACGGCATCGACTCGCACGGAATCTCACGATGCAAGCCCATCTACTACGATCGCATCAAGCTCGGCATCCTGTCCCCGGTCACCGAGCTCGAGATCGTGAAGGAGACAGAGACGACCGCGGTGATCGACGGCCACAACGGCATGGGGCACGCGATCGCGAAGCGCGCCATGCAGATGGCGATCGACAAGGCGCGGGCGTACGGCCTCGGCATGACCGCGGTGCGGAACTCGAGCCACTACGGCATCGCCGGGTACTACGCGCTCATGGCGATCGAGAACGGCATGATCGGCATGACAGGCACCAACGCCCGGCCGTCGATCGCGCCGACCTTCGGCGTGGAGAACATGCTCGGCACCAACCCGCTGACGATCGGCTGCCCGACGGACGATCCGTTCCCGTTCCTCCTCGACTGCGCGACCTCGGTCACGCAGCGCGGCAAGATCGAGCTGCTCGCCCGCGCCGGGCGGGAGATGCCCTCGGGCTGGGTGGTCGACCACGACGGCAGGAGCCCGACGGACTCGATCAGGACGCTGAAGGATCTCGTCGCGGGCACGGCCGCGCTCGTGCCGCTCGGCGGGCTCGGCGAGACGACGGCGGGCTACAAGGGGTACGGGTTCGCGACGTTCGTCGAGATCCTGAGCGCGGCGCTCCAGGACGGCCGCTGCCTGAAGCAGCTCAACGGGACCGAGGACGGCCGCCCGATCCCGTACCGGCTCGGCCACTTCTTCCTCGCGATCGACATCGCGCACTTCGTGCCGCTCGAGCTGTTTCGCGGCATCGCCGGGAGCATCACGCGCGCGCTGCGGGGCTCCGAAAAGGCGCCGGGGGCGGAGCGGATCTACACGGCGTGGGAGAAGGAGCACGAGCGATCCGTCGAGCGCGCGGCCCGAGGCGTTCCCATCGAGCCGAGCCTGCAGGCCGAGATGGACGCGATGCGCGCGGAGCTCGGCCTCGAGGCGCACGCCTTCCCCTGGGATTGAGCTATACTCCGGCACATGATGGCGGATGATCACGGGCGGAAGGGGCGTCTCGTCCCGGCCAAACCGGCCGGTGCGGATCCGACGCGGTACCGTCTCGACGCGGGCACGCTCCGCCTCCTCGAGCTCGTCGACGGCGAGCGGGACGTCGTCGCGATCGCGGCGGCGATGGGAGCGGATTTGGCCGCGGTGAGCGCTCGGCTCGAGATGCTGAGCCGCGCCGGGCTCGTCACGATCGCTGAGGCCGCCCCCGCCGCGGAGCCGGCGGTCGCGAGCGAGCCCGTCCCCGAAGCCGCCGTGCTCGAGGTCTCCGAGTCCGGCGCGCTCGCCGAGCGCCCGGCGCCCGCGCTCCTCTCAGAGGTCTCGAGCTCGGGGCTCGACGGCGCGATCCGCTTCGAGCGCGGCGGTGATCGCGTCACCTTCTACTTCGCCTCGGGCCGCCCTGTCGGGGTCCGCTCCGAGTGCCCGCGGCACGATCTCGGCGACATGCTGCGCGCCGCCGGCAAGATCGGCGAGGCGGCGCACGCGGCGTACCGCGCGGCCATGGAGCGCGGGGCCGAGCACCCGGTGTCTGCGCTGCGGCAGGCCGGGGTCGCCGACAAGACGGCGCTCGCCGCTCTCCTCGCCTGGCACGGCGGCGCGCTCCTCGAGGAGGTGTCGGCGTGGCCGGACGGGACGTACGGGATCGCCCCGGGCGCCCCGGTGCCACCTCGCGTCGCGAAGGTCCGGATCGGCGCCGGGGCGCCAGCCGCCCAGGTCAAGGCCGACTGGCGCGAGGGTCCGCTCACCGCGGCCGAGGAGGAGTTCATCGAGAGGAACGCGTCGCGCTACCTCGTCGTCAACCCGTCTGCCGGCCGGCAGCTCGCCACCATGGGCCTCGGCGAGAAAGAGGCGCGCTTCGTCCGCCACCTCGCCGGCAAGCCGCTGCAGGTCCGCGAGGCGCTCTCCATCTCGACGCTCTACCGCTCGCCGACGCGCAAGCTCATCGTCGGCCTCGTCGAGAGCGGGGCGTTCTCGCTGCACGACACCAACCCGCTCGGCGTGTCCGCGATCCCGGTCGAGGAGCTGATCCCGTACGCGGAGCGGCTCGAGCGGGAGAACGACTTCGACGTGCTCGCGGCGCACCCCTCGTCGACCGCGGGCGAGATCGCCGCCCGCCACGAGTCCCGGCGCGCCGAGTTCGACGACGCGCGGTTCCCGAGCGCCGCCGCCGAGCACCTCGCGGCGCTCCGGGCGCTTCGGGCGCGCGTCGACCGGGCGTACGAGCGGCTGAAGGACCCCGAGCGCCGGCGCGAGTACCGCAGGAGCGTC
Source organism: Pseudomonadota bacterium (assembly GCA_023229365.1). NCBI lineage: Bacteria > Pseudomonadati > Pseudomonadota > Pseudomonadota bacterium. The sequence goes on from JALNZK010000009.1 coordinate 43,138, forward strand.
TACTCCGCGGACCAGCTCGACTACTTCTTCGAGCTGCAGCTTCGCAAGGCGGAGGTCGTGCTCAAGATGCGCTGCGACGCCCAGGCCGCGCTCGAGGTCGCGGAGTCCGCGCTGGAGCTCAAGCCGGGCGAGCCCGAGGCGACGATCCTCGCCGCAACGGCGCTCCTGCAGCTCGGCCGCCGCGCCGACGCGAAGCGCGCGGTGCAGGCGCTGAAGGCGATCCCGGCGCGCCTGAAGCCCGGCATGGACGAGCTCGCGCGCAAGCTGATCGGGTGACCCCGCGGCTTGCGGAAATCGGGCTGCGGTGCATGATCGGGGCGTGACCTCAACGATCCAGACGACGAAGGTGCCGGCACACCTTGCCGCGGCGTTCGAGAAGGCCGAGGCGGCGGTCTCCTCCTACTTCGGGACGCGGCGCCATGACCCGGCGCACGGCACGATAGAGGTGCTCGACGATCGCTACGTCCTCGTCCGCGCGGCCTCCCTGTCCGTCGAGTTCTTCGGGCTCGTGCGGGACATCTACGGGCCCGAGCGCGTCGCCGAGGCGGACCTGTTCGCGCGCAACCTCCTGTTCGATCTCGCGCATGCCATCGGCCGTTCGGACGCCCGCACCTTCCACGAGCGCATGCACCTCGTCGATCTCCATGAGCGGCTCGCGGCCGGACCGGTACACTTCGCGCACACGGGCTGGGCGCTCGTCGACATCCTGCCAGGCTCGCGGCCGCGGCCGGACGACGAGTTCTTCCTCTTCTACGACCACCCGTACTCGTTCGAGGCGGACGCCTGGCTCGCGGCGGGCGCGGTCTCGGAGTTCCCGGTCTGCACGATGAACGCGGGCTACTCGAGCGGGTGGTGCGAGCAGAGCTACGGCGTGCGGCTCGTGGCGTGCGAGGTGCTCTGCCGCGCCCGCGGCGACGACGCGTGCCGCTTCGTCATGGGGCACCCGGATCGCATCGAGGGCTACCTCAAGCGCTGCGGGCAGGACGATCCCCGGCTCGGGCGGCCGCGGGACTACCAGATCCCGGATCTCTTCTCCCGAAAGCGCGTCGAGGACGAGCTGCGCCGCGCGCGCGACGAGCTCGAGGTGCGCGTCCTCGAGCGGACGGCCGAGCTCGAGCGCACGAACGAGCTCTTGCGCCTCGAGATGGCGGCCCGCGAGCAGGCGGAGCGCGAGCTCCTGCAGACGGCGCGCCTCGAGACGATCGGGCGGCTGGCCGGGGGCATCGCGCACGACTTCAACAACCTGATGGGCGTCGTGATCGGCCGCGCGTCGCTCTTGGAGCGCAGGCTCCCGGAGGGCGACGCCGCCAGGCGCCACGTCGCCGAGATCCGCCGCACCGCGGAGGAGGCCGCCCAGCTCACGCAGCAGCTGCTCGCCTTCAGCCGGGCCCAGGTGCTGAGCGTTCGGCCCGTGGATCTGAACGCGCTCGTGCGAGAGACGGTCGGCACGCTCAGGACGCTGCTCGGCGAGCGCGTGGACGTCGCCCTCCGCCTCGAGGCGCAGGACGCGCGCGGCCCGCTGACCGTGCGCGCCGATCCGGGCCAGCTTCGGCAGGTGATCATGAACCTCGCGGTCAACGGGCGGGACGCGATGCCCGAGGGCGGCAGGCTCACGTTCTCCACCGCGCGCGCGGCAGAGCCGACCGGAGAGGCCGGCGACTGGGTTCGGCTCGAGGTCGAGGATACGGGCGTCGGAATGGACCCCGCCACGCTCGCGCGGGCCTTCGATCCGTTCTTCACCACCAAGCAGCCCGGGCTCGGCACCGGCCTCGGGCTGTCGACCGCGAAGCGGATCGTCGATCACTGCGGCGGCCGCATCGACGTCGCGTCGGACCCCGGCGCGGGGACGACGTTCCGCATCCTCCTGCCCGCCACGGACGACGCGGTGTCTCGCCCCGCGATCGCGCCCGTCGAGGGGGCGGCGTCCGGCCGGGGGTGGACGGTGCTCGTGGTCGAGGATCAGGACGCGCTGCGCGAGATGGTCGTCGACGCGCTCACGGAGCAGGGCTACGCGGTGCTCGCGGCGGCGGATCCCGATCTCGCGCTCGCCGCGGCGGCCGCGCACGAGGGCCGGATCGATCTATTGCTCACGGACATCGTGATGCCGCGGATGAACGGCCGCGAGCTCGCGGAAAAGCTACGCGGCTTGCGGCCCGGGCTCGCGGTGCTGCTCATGTCGGGCTACGCCGAGGACGATCGGCTGTTCGCCGCGGGCGGTCCGGGCTCGGGCCGTCTCCTCGCCAAGCCGTTCGACGTCGAGGAGCTCCTGCGCCGCGTCGAGGAGGCGCTGGCGGGTGTTCAGGGGATCCACTCGTAGACGTAGACGGCGTTCTGCTCGTACGCGGTGACGACGATCTCCATGTTCCCGTCGCCGTTCAGATCCCGGATCTTCATGCCGCCGGCCTGGCCGCACGGATCCTCGATGACGGTCGTGACGAAGCTCCCGGACGAGACCTGCTCGAGGACGAAGACCCTCTTGTCGCCGTCGCCCGACAGCGCGACGTCGAGATCACCGTCCCCGTCGATGTCGCCGACGCCGAACACGCCGGGCGCGGCCATCGGCGCCATCATCGTCCCCGGCACCGAGACGACGCCGGTGGAGATCATCGTCTTGGGCCACGGCGACGTGGTCGGATCGTCGGGAATGTCGAACGCGAAAACGCCCGATTCCGGATCGCCGTCGGCGACGTTGGTGTGGTTCGCGCCGATCGCCCGGGTCTCGCCGTCGCCGAAGAGGTCGTCCACGAACCGGAACTGGATCGACGGCCCGACCGTGTTGTCGATGACGTGGCGATCCCAGACGCCGTTCGGCTCGGCGACGGACGGCGCCTCGGCCTGCTCCATCCAGGCGAAGGAGGCGTCCTCGAGGTAGAACTCGGCCGACGCGAAGTCGACATCGCCGTCACCGTCGATGTCGCGCGCATCCGGGTGGATGCCGAGCCCCGTCCCCATCTCGCGGGAGGTGGGCTCGAACCGGGCGTCGTCCGCCGTGCCCTTGAACCACATCGCCACCGCGGTCGACGAGAACATCGTCTCGCCGACGGTCACGAGATCGTCGATCCCGTCGCCGTCGAGGTCGACGAGCTGCACGCCGTGGAAGTAGTACGCCTGCGCGCCGTAGGCGACGATGTCGTGCCGCGTCCACTCCGTGCCGTCGCCGCCGTTCTCGAACCAGGCGAGCGCGCCGCAGTCCGAGAGGCCGCCCATCTCGCACGCGAGGAACCCGGCCGGCGCCACGATGTCGAGATCGTCGTCGCCGTCCAGATCCGCGAGCTCCGTCTGGTTGGGGAACTTGAGCTGGCCGTCCGAGGAGGCGATCTCGATCTTGGTCCACGTGTCGAGGTCGGCCCCGACCTCGTAGACGGACAGCGAGCCGCCGGTCATCGAGCTGATCAGCGAGCCGAACGAGGAGATCACGAGATCCGCCTTGCCGTCGCCCGTGACGTCGCCCACCGACGCCCACGCGGCGCCGTCGAGCGCGTCGTCCACGACGTGCCGCGTGAAGCTCTCCGCCGTGATGTTCGGCGTGTCGTCCGTGTCCGTGTCCGTGTCGGAATCCGAATCCGTGTCCGTGTCCGAATCCGCGTCCGTGTCCGCATCCGTGTCCGTGTCCGTGTCCGCGTCCGTGTCCGCGTCGCCCGATCCGTTCGAGCCGCCGCCGCACGCCGCCGGTGCGAGACCGACGACCGCCGCCACGAGAACAACCCACCACCGGCCTGTCATCATCCTGTCCTCCTCTTTGCCGAGATCCGATGCTATACTCCACCGCTGTCGACCCTGAGCGCAATAGTGCAGCGACGGGTGAGGAGGGACGTCAATGTCGTGCATCGTAGCCGTAAAAGGTAGAGAGATCCTGGACTCGCGGGGCAACCCGACCGTCAGGTCGACGTCGAGCTGGAGTCCGGCTTCCTGGCGAGCGCCAAGGTGCCGTCCGGCGCCTCGACCGGGATCCACGAGGCGCTCGAGCTCCGGGACGGCGACAAGAAGCGATTCCGCGGGAAGGGCGTCCAGAAGGCCGTCGCGAACGTGAACGAGAAGATCGCGCCGCGCGTGCTCGGGATCGACGCGATGAACCAGCGCGAGCTCGACCTCGCGATGATCGAGCTCGACGGCACCGAGAACAAGGGCAAGCTCGGCGCGAACGCGATCCTCGGCGTGTCGATGGCCGCGGCGCGCGCCCAGGCGACGGAGCTCGGGCTCGAGCTCTACAGGTACCTGGGGGGCGCCGACGCGCACGTGCTCCCGGTGCCGATGATGAACATCCTGAACGGCGGGACCCACGCCGACACCGACGTCCAGATCCAGGAGTTCATGGTGATGCCGTTCGGCGCGCCCACGTTCGCCGAGGCCGTGCGGATGGGCGCCGAGGTGTTCCACGAGCTCGGCGCGCTGCTCAAGAAGCGGGGGCTCTCGACCAACAAGGGCGACGAGGGCGGCTACGCGCCGAACCTGCCGAGCAACGAGGCGGTGATCGAGCTCATCATCCAGGCGATCGAGGGCGCGGGGTACAAGCCCGGCGAGAAGATCGGGATCGCGCTCGACTGCGCCGCGTCCGCCTTCTACGAGGAGGGCAAGGGGTACTTCCTCGACCGGAAGGACGGCAAGCCGCTCGACTCCGGCGCCGTGATCGCGCGCTATGAGAAGTGGTGCGAGGCGTACCCGATCCGCCTGATCGAGGACGGGCTCGCGGAGGACGACTGGGACGGCTGGGTCGCGCTCAACAAGGCGCTCGGCGGCAAGATCGAGCTCGTGGGCGACGACCTCTTCGTCACCCAGGTCAAAAGGATCAAGAAGGGGCTCGAGCTCAAGGCCGCGAACGCGTCGCTCATCAAGCTCAACCAGATCGGCACGCTCAGCGAGACGCTCGACGCGATCAAGCTGTCGCTGCACTCGGGCTGGGGCGCGGTGGTCTCGCACCGTTCGGGCGAGACCTCGGACGACTTCATCGCCGATCTCGTCGTGGCGACCGGCGCGGGCCAGATCAAGACGGGCTCCCTCTCGCGATCCGAGCGCGTCGAGAAGTACAACCGGCTGATCCGGATCGAGGAAGAGCTCGGCGCGGCCGCGCGGTACGGGGTCTAGCCGACCGATCCTCGGACAGCTACGCTTGAGAAGCACATAGGCACAAACGCGCTTTTCCCCCGGCACAAACGCGCTTCTCACCCGGCAAGCTGACAATGGGCGGGCGCTCCGCACGCGGCGGCGGAAAACACTCTGCGTGCCGATGGCGGAAAATCAGGAATGGCGCCGCCATTAGAGATCAGGCGACTCGAACGCCCGGCGGAGACGCCGACGGGCGGCGGCGGGTTCCCGCTATCTTCCTTTGCCGGAGCGCTCGTTCTTGATCCGCCCCGCTCCCACGGTGTAGCCTAGCTCGATCATCCGAAGAGAAACGGAGCGCATGGCCCGAGACAACCTCATCATCGTCAACGTCGATCTGGGCGAGACCCGCGTCGCCCTCGTCGAGAACGGCATCATCGTCGAGCTGCTCGTCGAGCGCGACGCCGATCGCTCCCTCGTCGGCAACGTCTACCGGGGCCGCGTCGTGCGCGTGCTGCCCGGCATGCAGGCGGCGTTCCTCGACGTCGGGCTCGAGCGCCACGCGTTCCTCCACGTCTCCGACATCGTGTCGCCCGACGATCCGGGCGGCGGCGAGGAGGCCGGCCCGGACGCGGACGCCGAACCCGACGCGGAGGGGGAGGAGCCGGACAAGGCGCGCCGCATCACGCGCCGCACTCCGATCCGCGACGTCATCAAGGAGGGCGAGGCGATCGCCGTCCAGATCGCGAAGGACCCGATCGGCACGAAGGGGTGCCGCGTCACCGCCGACGTGTCGCTCGCCGGGCGCCACCTCGTGTACATGCCCTACAGCGAGCGCGGCGGCGTCAGCCGGCGGATCACGGACGAGGCCGAGCGCAAGCGGCTCTCGAAGGTGCTCAAGCGGATCGCCCCGCCGAAGGGGGCGCTCATCGCGCGCACCGTGGCCGAGGGCGCGAGCGCCGACTCCCTCGAGGCCGACGCGTGCTACCTCGTCGACACCTGGAACGAGATCCGGACCCGCAACAAGGCGGCCAAGAAGCCGTGCCTCCTGTACGAGGAGCTCAGCCTGCCCCTGCGCGCGGCGCGCGACAGCCTGAACGACTCCGTGGCCGAGATGGTCGTGGACGACGCGGCGACCGCGGAGAGCCTGCGCGCGTTCGTCGATCGCCTCATGCCGAACCGGCTCGACGCGATCCGGCGGTACGAGGGCGAGGAGCCGATCTTCGACGCGTTCGGCATCGAGTCCGAGATCAAGCGCGCGCTCGAGCGGGTCGTCGAGCTGCCGTCCGGCGGCTCGCTCGTCATCGATCAGGGCGAGGCGCTCACCGCGATCGACGTGAACACCGGCAAGTTCGTCGGCAAGGGCTCGCGGGATCAGGAGGAGACGATCTTCCGCACGAACCTCGAGGCGGTCGACGAGATCGCGTACCAGGTCCGGTTCCGGAACATCGGCGGGCTCATCGTGCTCGACCTGATCGACATGGACCGGCCGGCGAACCGCCGCGAGGTGCTGAACCGGCTCCAGAAGGCGCTCAAGGACGACCACGCGAAGACCTCGGTCAGCGCGATCTCGAGGTTCGGCCTGCTCGAGATGACGCGGGAGCGGACCCGCGAGAGCCTCGGGCGGCAGCTGCACGAGAAGTGCGCCCACTGCGACGGCACCGGCCACACCCTCTCGCGGGTCACGGTGGCGCACGAGGTGCTGCGCGAGGTCCAGCGTCACCACGACGAGATCGCCGGCCCGGAGCTCGAGATACGGCTGCACCCGCACGTCGCCGAGGTGTTCAAGGGCGAGGGCGCGCGGCTGCTCAAGGAGCTCGAGAAGCGGACCGGCAAGCGGATCGGCCTCAAACCCGAGGGCGGGGGACACCTCGAGGAGTACCACGTCCGCGCCCGCCGCGGCGGCGGCGGCAAGGAGGGATCATGATCGAGTCGCACAGGGAAGAGGAGCGCGTCACGATCAACAAGGAGTTCGAGAGCTTCGACGCGTTCATCCACGAGTACGTGACGAATATTTCGAAAAGCGGCGTCTTCATCCGGTCGAAGAACCCGCTGGCCGTGGGCACACCGGTGAACCTCAAGTTCACGGTGATCATGGACGACCTCGAGACGATCGAGGGGGCCGGCGAGGTCGTGCGTGTCGAGGCGGATCCGCCGGGCATGGGCGTCGTGTTCACGAAGCTCACGGCGTACAGCGAGCAGCTGATCGCCCGCCTCCTCACGCGGTCCGGCAAGGCGTAGATCGGCGGGCCGCCATGCGGTGGCCACCGGCCCGGATCGCCTCGCTCCTCGTCGGCGCCCGCGCGGCCTGCGGTTCTATTTCGTAGTAGTCGGAACAGCTGTGCGCTCCCGCTTGGCGATTCGGGCGAGGGCGCGAAGCGCGTCGTTCACCTCGGCGGAGCTGCGGAACACCTCCGCGACGTCGGGATCGAGCACGACGACGTTCGTGCCCTTGGCGTAGCGAGCGGCGTAGCGGCCGCGCTCGCCGCCGGAGAAATCGTACTCGGCTTCCTTCTCTCGAACCCGGTCGCTCTTGGCCGCCGCCATGTACTGCCTCTTCTCTTTCGGCATAGCACGCCTCGCGCTGATGATCCGGATCTCGTCCTCGCGGTCGGTGTGCACTACGACGACTATTGTACCCGAGACCGAGGTGCCAATCGTCACGCATCTGCGCTCTTCGACCGAATGGGCCGAATCTTCGATGGTGATCGACAACGGATCGGCAAGGACCGTCGATGCTTCAGAGAAGCTCACCCCGTGCTTGCGATCGTTTGCCGCAGCTTTTCGCGAATCCCAGACGAATTTCAACACGACACCCCACCTCGCGCATCATCCCATGCGACTACCGATCGAGATACAGCGAAATCGCCATCGCCATGGGAGCAAGAATGTGTCACCTGCGTCGTGCCACCCGGAGCCACGCGCGCCGTGTTGTTTTCACGCCGCCGCGTGTATAATCCCGCCCCATGGACGTCAGATGCGAGAAATGCCAGGCCGAGTACACGCTCGACGAGACGCTGGTCAGCCCGACCGGCACCGCGGTCCGGTGCACGAGCTGCAGCCACGTGTTCCGCGTCTTCGCCGCGCCGCCCGCGGGAGCGGCCCCGCAGTCGACGTGGACTCTGCGCCAGGTGAGCGGCGCCGTCGTCCCGTTCGACCGCATGGCGGTGCTCCAGGAATGGATCGCGAAGGGCAGCGTGACGCGCGACGATCTCCTGAGCCGCGGCGGCGGCGAGTGGAAGCGGCTGGGCGACATCACCGAGATGAAGCCGTTCTTCGACGCCGCCGACCTCGCGGCCGCGTCCGGCCCCGGCGTACAGCCGGTCGGCGCCGGGTTCCCGCCGGGCCGTACGACCGAGTCCCACCTGCAGACGCTCAAGGTCCAGGCGTACCGGGGGGAGGCCGAGGAGCCGCGCCCGGCGGCCTCCGTGCCGATGGCGCGCGTGACGACGACGACCCCGGCCCCCGCGGCGGCGCCCGCGGCCGCACCGGTTGCGAGGCCCGTGGCGGAGGCCCCCACGATCCGGGCGCACTCGCCGTCGCTGCCGTTCGCCCAGACCGCGGTGGACATGCACGCGATGCCGTCGACCCGACCGGCGCCCGCGGCGCCCGTCATCCCGACGTCTCCCGGGTTGCCCGCGGTCCCGACCGCGCCGGCCGCCGCGAGAGCCCCTCAGAGCCGCGAGCCGGATCTCTCGATGTCACAGGTCCCGTCCGCGACCGAGGAGCGGTGGCAGACCGGCCGCGCACCGCACGTCGAAGGGCCTGCGTGGGCCGAGAAGCCCATGCACTTTCCGGCCGTGCCGCCGAGCGACTACGACTCCGAGGACGTGCCGCCGCCCAAACGGAAGGTCGGGAGGTGGATCGCCCTCGCAGTCGTGCTTCTCCTGGTCGGAGCGGGGTTCTACGTCTTCATGTACCAGCCCGGGCTCGTGCGCCGGGCGCTCGGTCGCTTCGTCGAGTCGCCGGACGACGAGCGCTGCCAGGCGTTCTTCATCAAGGGCCGCGAGAGCTTCCTGCTCGACACCGAGAACGCCTTCGTGCAGGCGGACCGCGAGTACCACAAGGTGCTCGCGCTCGACGAGCGGCACGCCGAGACCCTCGCCGCCCTGGCCGAGATGTACGCCGTCTGGGCGCAGTACCTGCTCGATCAGGTGTACGACGTCCGCGTCGACGCGGCGGCCGCGAAAGGGGCGTCGCCTCACCTCCGGGAGATCGCGCGGCTCAAGAGCGAGCTCGACCACAAGATCGCCGACGCGGACAGGTGGGGCACGCAGGCGATCTCGGTGCACCCGGAGATGCCGGCGGCGCACCTCGCCCTGGCCGACGTCTCCCGCCTCAAGGGGAACCTGGGCGCGGCCGAGGATCACCTCGCCAAGGCGCGCTCGAAGGAGACCGAGAACGCCGCGGTGTACGTCGCCGCGATGGTGGCGCTCGCCAAGGGAGCCCCGCCCGCCGAGGTGGCCGAATCGATGCGGCGGATCGGCCACGCCGACGCCGAGCCGATGCTCCGCGCCCAGTACCGGGAGGCGCGGCTCCTCGCGGCGACGGGCAAGACCGCCGAGGCCAAGGAGGTGCTCGCGAAGCTCCTCGAGATGAACTCGGACCACGAGATGGCCCGCGACCTCTCGGCGCGGGTCGACGGCGGCCAATTCGTCGCCCTCCTGGAGGCCGACGCTGCGGCCGAAGAGCTGCGGCTCGCCGACGCGGCGGTGCCCGAGGTCGTCACCCCGCCCACGCCCCCCGTCGTCCAGGTGCCGGCCGCGCCTTCGGTCGCCGGCGGCGGTGCGGCGGCCGGAGGCGGCGGGGGCTTCGGGGGAGGCGCCGGGATGGACGACCTCGACTCGATGCTGGCGCGCGCGGCCAAGCTGCAGGAGAGCGGGAACTCTGCCGGGGCGCGCAGCCTCTACGAGAGCGTGCTCGAGGTGCGGCCGAACGACATCGACGCCCTGTCCGGCCTCGCGTACTGCTACCTCGACCAGGGCGCCAAGGGGCAGGCGATCGCCACGTTCCGCCGCGCGCTGGCCGTCAACCCGTCGTACGGCCCGGCGATGATCGGCCTGGCCGAGACGTACAAGGCGCAGGGGCAGAAGGAGCAGGCGCTCAAGTGGTACAAGGACTACTTGGCGAAGCACCCCTCGAGCAAGTACTCGACGCTCGCCGAGCGCAACGCCGCGGAGATCGAACGCGCGCTCGCGGAGGCGGGCGGGACAGGCGGCGCCTCTGGCAGCCCGGGCACGGACGGGGCGGAGAGCACCGGCCCCTCGAGCGGCACCGATCCAGCCCCCGCGGGCGGAGGCGATCCGGCGCCGACTCCCGAGCCGAGCCCGCCGGCTCCCGCTCCGGGAGGTTGACGTGCGGTTCGCCCGACCGTTCCTCGCACTCCTGCTCGGTCTCGCGGCGTCCGCGCCGTCCGGCTGCGATCTGTCGCTCACGTCCGACGAGCCCGAGGCCGAGGCCAAGGGCCCGACAGCTGTGCTGCTCGACGTGGACGGCCCGCTGCCGAGCTTCCCGAGCCAGCCCGGGCTGCTCACGCCGTTCGCCACGAGCCAGCACCGGCTCGAGGAGCTCCTCGATCGCGCGGCCGCGGACATCATGGTGCAGGAGGTCGTCGTGCGCTTCGGCACGCCGCAGATCGGATGGGCCCGCGCCTCGGAGATCGCCGCCGCGGTGAAGCGGCTCGTCGCATCCGGCAAGCCGGTCACGTGCCATCTCGAGGCCGCGGACAACATGACGTACTGGATCGCCGCGCGCTCCTGCCCGCGCGTCACCGTGGCGCCCGGCGGCGGAGTCGATCTCGTGGGGTTGTCGCTCGAGGCGATCTTCGTCAAGGATCTGCTCACGTCGCTCGGCATCACGGCCGACATGCTGCACGTCGGCAAGTACAAGGACGCGGCCGATGCGCTCACGGGCACCGAGATGTCCCCCGAGTCGCGCGAGGCGGCCGAGAGCCTCGTCGCGGCGCTGCACGAACGACTCGTCATAGGCATCGCCGAGGGGCGCAAGAAGGACAAGGCCGCGGTCGAGAAGCTGATCGACGAGGGCCCGTACACGGCGAAGCAGGCGGTGGCGGCCGGCCTCGCCGACGCGGTGCTGACGCTCGGCGGCCAGCTCGAGAAGCTGCGCGACAAGTACGCCGGCGGCGTGGTCGACGACTACGGCGAGGAGCCGGCCAAACCCCTGTCCTTCACCGATCTCCTCTCGATGCTCGGCGGCGGCGCTGGCGAGAAGGCGGAGGCGAAGCACCCGCGGATCGCGATCGTCCCGGCGGTGGGGCCCATCGTCGGCGGCGGCGGCGGAGGGATGCTCGACGGCATGGAGATCGTCGACGATCTCGCGCTCGCGGCCGCCCTCTCCGACGCCTCCCGCGACGACTCGATCCAGGCGATCGTGATCCGCGTCGACAGCCCCGGCGGCAGCGCGCTCGCGTCGGACAACCTGTACGAGGCGGTACGCGCCGCGGCGCAACGCAAGCCCGTGGTGGCGTCCATGGGCGACGTGGCGGCGTCCGGAGGTTACTACCTCGCGGCCGCGGCGACCGAGGTGTTCGCGTCCGACACGACGCTCACGGGCTCGATAGGCGTCGTGGGTGGCAAGGTGGTCGTCGCGGACGGTCTCGCGAAGGCCGGCGTGGCCACGGCGGTCGTCGAGCGCGGACGGCGCGCCTCGATCGCGAGCCCGTTCCGCCCGTTCACGGAGGACGAGCGCGCGCTCGTGACTCGCCAGATGCAGGAGGCGTACGACCTGTTCGTCGCGCGGGTCGCCGAGGGGCGCTCGCTCGCGCCGGACGCCGTGCGCGCCGCGGCCGAGGGGCGCGTCTGGACCGGCGGCCAGGCGCTCGGGCTGAAGCTCGTCGACAGGATGGGCACGCTGCGCGACGCCGTCGAAAGGGCGCGCGGGCTCTCGGGCGCCAAGGGCGCACCGGCCGAGCTGTACCCGCCGCCCCAGAGCCTCATGGAGCTGCTCGCCGAGCAGCTCTCGCAGCAGGAGACGTCGGCGACGCTGGCGGTCCTGCGGCGTCACCCGGCCGGTCGCCGCGCCCTCGCCCTCGGCGGGCTCCTCCTCGAGGATCGGGTGCTCGCCTACGCGCCGCTCTCGATCGAAGTCCGCTGACGATGGACGCTTTTCGCCCGTTCTCGCGCGACGGCGTCGGGATCCACTCCGGCGAGCGCTGCTCGGTCCGCGTCTCGCCGGGCGAGGCCGGGAGCGGCGTGCTGTTCGCCACCGCGCGCGGGGACGTCCCGCTCTGCCCCGCGTCGATAGCAGGGGACTCGCGCCGCGCGACGGATCTCGCACTCGGGGGCGCTCGCGTGCGGACCGTGGAGCACCTCGCGGCGGCGCTCGCCTGGTTCGGCGTGCGGGACGCGCGGATCGAGGTGGGCGGGCCGGAGATCCCGATCCTCGACGGCAGCGCCGCGCCGTGGGTCGCCGCGCTCGCCGGCGCCGGGGCGATCCCGGGCCCCGCGTTCCTCCGGATCCGCGAGCCCGTCCGCGCGTCCCTCGGCAATTCGACCGGCGAGATCCTGCCGCTCGACGACGGAGACGCGCCGGTCTACGAGGTCAGCATCGACTTCGACGGCGCGGACGTCGGCCCCGGGCGCGCGTCGTTTCGCCCGCTCGACGGCGACTTCGCGGTCGAGATCGCGCCGGCGCGCTCTTTCGCCCTGGAGCGCGACGTAGCCGGCCTGCGCGGCGAGGGGCTCGCCCGCGGCGGGAGCCTCGAGAACGCGCTCGTGCTCGGCGCCGAAGGCCCGCTGAACCCCGAGGGGATGCGGTTCCCGGACGAGCCGGCGCGGCACAAGCTGCTCGACGCGGTGGGTGATCTCGCGATCCTCGGCGGGCTCCCCTGGGCTCGCGTGTCGCTCGTGCGGCCGTCGCACGCGCTCCACCACGCGCTCGTCACCCGAGCCGCGCAGCTCGTCGAGGGCGGTGCGCCCTACCTCTTCTCGTCCGAACCGGGGCTCAGGTAGAAGGGGTACTCGACCGTCACGCGGCCGCCGTTCTCGGGGCGCGGCAACTCGATCGTGTAGATCGACTCGATGATGCAGCCCGTGAGCTCCGCCTCGGAGCGCAGCGCGGAATCGGTCGCGTCGTCGATCTCCGCGTGATCGATCACGCCGCCGGCGTCCGGCTCGCCGATGATCTCGAACCGCGCGACGAGCTTGCCTTCGAGGTTCGGCGTCCTCTCGAGCGCGTCCTCGTAGCACGCCTGGATGTCGCCGATGACCGCGCGCACGCCCTCCTGGATGATCGACTTGCTCAGCGCGCCCTCCGCGCCGTCCGAGTCCGTGTCGCCTCCGCCGCCTCTTCCCCCGGCGCCTCTCGCCGCCCGCACGCGCCGCGCGTTCTCGATCAGCGCGACGAGCCGATCGCGCTCCGCCCGGCTCTTCAAACGGCGGACCGTTCCCTCTCCCTCCCTCGACTTCGCGTTCCCTTCTCGCGCGGTCGAGGCCGCTGCGGCGGCGGCGCGAGGCGGGTGCCCGATCTTTCCCAGACGACCGGAGCCGAGCAGGTACGCCGCGACGAGCGCGACGAGAAACACCGCGGCGACGATCAGGGCGCGTCTCATCTACTCCACGATCGGGGGCACGTCCGGAACGCAGTCGAGCACGACCTCGACCGAGGTCTCCGCCCACTCGAGGTTGAGCGGCTCGAAGTGGATCCCGGCCGCGTCGGTAATCAGGTTCATGTTCTCGAAGTCCTCGGTGGTCACGAGGCTCTCGTAGTCCATCGCGGGGAGGAACCCCTTGCCGTGCTCGACCACGAACGACTGGATCTCCGCGCTCCAGTCGTAGGGCCAGTCGATGCGGAAGCCGCAGAAGATCAGCACGTCGAAGTCGGCGGCCATCAGCTCCGGGTGGCCCTGGTACCCGGCCGGCAGATCCTCGCCGAGGTAGCTCACGTAGTCGGGCATGTAGCCCTCGAGGCCGTCGGGATTGCACAGGTAGGCGTCGCCGAACGAGGCCACCGACGGGTCGTCGACCTGGCCGAGGTAGCCGACGACGTTGAACGCCTCGAGCAGGGCGTTGATCGTCGTGGAGTCGCACCAGGCCAGGACGTGACCGCTCTCGCCCCAGCGGTCCATGGCGAACACGCGGTAGTCGTCGCCGTACAGGTTGATGAACCCCTCGGCGTCCATCTCGAAGCCCTCGAGGATCGAGATCGCGCACGACTGCATGGTCTCGATGTCGAACGCGATGTCCTCGCAGTCCTCGCACGCGCCCTCCTGGCAGAGCTGGGTGCCGTCGTCGCACTCCGCGGACACGACCCACTCCCCGCCCGCGCAGGTCGCGGCGGTCATGTCGTCCAGGCAGGTGACCTCTCCCTCGTCGCACTCCGACTCCGTGTCCGTGTCGGCGTCCGTGTCCGAGTCCGCGTCCGTGTCCGTGTCCGTGTCCGCGTCCGCGTCCGACCCGCTCGACGCGCCGCCTGCGGACGAGCAGCCCGGCAGCCACGCGGCGAGCGCCGCCAAGAGCCACAGTGTCGGTGTCTTCATGGTCCCCTCCATTGGCACCCTTCCCGAGTCCCAGGATAGCTGCTGCGGCGGGCAATATCCCGTGCAATCGAGAACGAGCGTCGTGCAGAAACGAAATCTGCAGCGCCACGGCCGTGAAACCCGGTGCACGACCCGCAATCCGTTTTTTCCAGCTTATTGAAGGGGTTGGCGTTGTCCCGCGCGCATTGCAGAGGATTGGCACGAAACTCGCAGCGCCTAGGCGCGTTCACAACTGCCGGCAGAGGCGCCGCGTTCCCACCTGCGGGTAGCCGAAACCGGACCGATTCAAACACATCCCTCCCCAGTGGTCCCGGCGAGCATTCGCCCGGGACCGGTCCATCACCGGCCGGCGGCGCGGGCGGCAACGGCCCTATCGACCTGCCGGAGCAGGGCGCGGGCCTGCCTGGCCAGTCGGTGGCGGACGAAGAGCACCGTCCCCGCGAACTTCACGCCGCGCCCGCGGTGGCCGACACCGGGGTTGTGGGGGACCCTGCCGGGCCGTATCTCATTCAGCTCCGCCACCAACCGCAGCGCCTGACGCTGGAGCTGCATCGCGCCGAATGCGTGGTGCCGGAAATTGACGCTCAGGCAGCTCGGCAGAATGTCGTTGCACGCCGCGCCCGGATCGTCCCGGAGCCACCAGTCGGGGGTCACCTCCCCCGCCGCCAGCATCCGCTCGTACATCGCCGTGCTCGGGTAGATCCGGAGGATCCGGACGTCGACCACGGCGCACGGCAACTCGCGCAGCCGCTCCAGCGTCCGCTCGAGCCGGGCGGGCGTGTCGTGAGGCAGGCCCACCATGATGAGCGCACCCGTCTGTATCCCGAGCTCGTCCGCGTGCCGGACGGCATCGGCGAACGGCTGCCGCAGGTTCTGGACCTTGTCCACCGATGCGCAATTGTCGTCGTCGACCGACTCGACGCCGACGGCGACGCCCAGGCAACCGGAGGCAGCCATCTCTTCCATGAGCGCGCCGTCGCAGAACTGGTCGACGGTCACCATCGCGACGAACCTGCTTCCCTTTCGCCGGAGCAAGGCCAGCAGCGCGACCGCGTAGGATCGATCCGCGAGGAGGTTGTCGTCGGAGAACTGCAGGAACCTGCCGCGGTAGAGCCCCGCGAGCTGTTCGATCTCCTGCTCGAGCACCTCGAGCGGCTTCGTGCGATACGGCCCCATGTAGCGCGAGCTGACGCAGAAGGAGCATAGGCGATCACAGCCGCGCGTGGCGAAGAGCGAGGCGGGCGTCAGGTAGCGCCGCTTTCCGAAGAACCGGTAGTCGACCGGCTTCATCTGCGCCGGCGCCGTCGGAGAACCTACATATCGCGGCTTCAGCCTTCGGGTGAGCAGATCGTCGCACACTTCCGGCCAAACGGTCTCGGCCTCTCCCGTCACGATCGCGTCCGCGTGCCGCATCGCCTCGTCCGGACAGACCGTGACATGGATGCCGCCCAAGATGACCTTCTTCCCGGCGCCGCGCAGCGCATCCGCGTGGCCGTACACCGCGGCGGCGTTCTGAGTCGAGACGGAGAAGGCGAACGCATCTCCTCGGAACCCCAATCGATCCGTCTGTTCGTCCATCAACGCCGTCTCGATGCCCTTCGGCGTCACGGCAGCCAAAATCGCGAGCGGGACGGGCGGCTGCGTGATGTAGGCCGTCGAATCGAATCTCTGCAATTCCTGCATGATGTTCACGAAGACGAGCCTCATGGGACCCCCGGCGCCGTGTCCTGCAAGGTAGCACGAAAGCCGGGCGACGACGGGTGGTTCCGGTGTATGCTTCCTCCGCGCGTTCCAAGGCGAGCGCGGACACACGAGGAGCTCACATGCGATTCGACGCCAGGACGAAGACGACCCTCATCGCGCCCGCGACGTGCCTGCTCGCCGCGCTCCTCGCCGCCGCGTGCGGTGACGAGGTCGATCCCCAGGACGAGATGGACGCGAGCACGGACACCGACACCGACTCCGACACCGACTCCGACACCAGCTACACCTGCACGCAGGACGAGATCGACGCGCAGAACGCGGCGATCCAGGCCGCGCTCACCGAGGCGGTGCCGTGCTTCACGGGCGGGATCGTGCCCATGGTCGAGTCGGTGCAGGCGTACTTCATGGCCGCGCCGGACGAGCCGAGCCTCGTTCTGTGCGAGGACTTCCTCGGGAACGCGACCGCGGAGGAGCTGCTCGAGGAGGGCGCGGCGCTCGCGCTCGCCGACGACGAGTTCCTGTGCATCGGCAACTCCACGGACGTCTCGGGCGGCAGCGCGGTCGACGTCGCGGCGCTGCGCGCGGCGATCGACGCGGTCACGGAGCCCGCGGACCCGCCCGCCGACGCCGGCGTCGACGCCGGCCCCGTCGACCCGCCCTGCGCCGTCGAGGGGCTCGACGATCCGCTGTTCGTCGTCTCCGTCGCCGCGGACGGCGGGCTCTCGGACGTCTTCCCTGCCGACGAGGACACGTCGCCCGAGACCGCCGAGTACGCGGCATGCCTCGCGGCGCAGCTCGCCGAGCTCGGCCTGCCCTGCCTCGCGACGATGGGGATCTGCTCGGCCTACCCGTAGGCGCGACGCAGCCGGCTAGAACTCGGGGGGGAGCTTCTTGATCTCGGCCGCGTTGAAGACCGGGCCGTCCTTGCACACGTAGACCGGGCCGATGTTGCAGCGGCCGCACTTGCCGATCCCGCACTTCATCCGGTTCTCGAGCGTGGTGTAGATCGCGTCGTCCTTGAAGCCGAGCTTGGCGAGCACGGGCAGCGTGAACTTGATCATGATGGGCGGGCCGCAGACCACGGCGAACGCGTTCAGCGCCATCGGGTGCGCCTTCTCGACGACGTTGGGGACGAAGCCGATCTGGCCCTTCCACTCCTTGGTCTCGCCGCCCGGATCCACGGTCTGCCAGAGCTTCACGTCCGGCCGCTTCGCCCACTCGTCGAGCTCGCGCTTGTAGACGAGGTCCCCGACGCTCCGCGCACCGTAGATGATCGTGATGTCCTTGAACTTGTCGCGCAGGTCGAGCGCGTTCTGGATCACGCACCGCACCGGCGCGAGCCCGATGCCGCCGGCGATGAAGACGAGGCTCTTGCCGGCCATCTTGTCGAGCGGGAACGAGTTGCCGTAGGGCCCGCGGAAGCCCATCGTGTCGCCCACGTTGAGCTCGCGCATCGCCGCGGTGACGCGCCCGACCTTCTTGAAGCTGCACTCGATGTACCCCTTGCGCGTGGGCGCGGACGCGATGCAGAACGTGCACTCGCCGGCGCCGAACACCGAGTACTCGCCGAACTGGCCGGCCTTGAAGTCGAACTTCGCCGCGACCTCCGGATCCTTGAACGACAGCTTGAGCGTGCGCGTGTCGACGGTCTCTTCAACGACCTCGTCGACGCGCATCAGGTACGGCGCGTACAGGTTTCCTTGCGTCATGGGGCACCTCGCTTGGCCTCGGCCGGGGCGCCCGCCGGCAGGCGGCCGAGCTTGTCGAGCGTCTCGAGCAGGTCCATGCCGCCCGGGCAGACGCGGATGCAGCGGCCGCAGCCGGTGCACAGGATCTCGCCGAAGCGGGCGGGGTAGATCGCGAACTTGTGCATCATCCGCTGGCGGATGCGGCAGTTCTGCTCGTTGCGCGGGTTGTGGCCCGAGCCGTGGAGCGTGAACTTCGCCGCCTGGCACGTGTCCCAGTTGCGGCGCCGCGTTCCTCTCTCGATCGAGTCCGGCTCGTCGACGATGTCGAAGCAGTGGCACGTCGGGCAGACGAACGCGCAGGCGCCGCACCCGTGACAGCGCAGCGCGATCCCCTTCCAGATGGGGTGGTCGAAGCCCGCCTCGAGGAACGCGCGGATCTTCGCGGGGTCGGCGCTCAGGTTGGCCTGGACCTTCCCGCGCGCCGCGTCGCGGTACGCCTTGGCCGCCTCGGCCTTCCCGCCCTCGGTGAACCTCGCCGCGTGCGCCTTGACGAGCGCCTCGCCCTTCTCGGTGAGGATCTCCGCGTGGAAGCCGCCCTCGACGGGTACGAGCAGGACGTCGGAGCCCTTCGCCGAGTCCGGCGCGAGGCCGACCGCGGTGCAGAAGCACGACGCGTCGCCGCCCCCGCAGGCGACCGAGACGATGGTGGTCGCGAGCCTCCGGCCGAACCACAGCTCGTCGTGGTAGTCCCAGTCCATCACCTTGTCGACGGCCGCGACCGCCGCCGCGTCGCACGGTCGCGCGCCGATCACGACCAGCGGCGCGAAGACGTGCGGCGCCGGGGTGACCTCCACGTCGCCCTGCTTCTGGCGGTAGGTGAGCAGCACCTCGGTGGGCGGCAGGAAGAACTCCTTGAGCGAGCGCGTGGGCGGATCGCCCCCGAGCTCGATCTCGCCGAGATCCGACGCCTCGCGGTAGACGAGGTCGCCGTTCCGCTCCCTGGCCGGGCCGACGAGACGCGTCCCGGCCTTCACGAGCTCCTCGGCGAGCGATTTCAGGGCCGACTCGGAGATGAACATTTGGCGCGTCAACGGATGAACTCCTGGTCGTCCTCCAGCCGGTACGTGCCGATTGGAGCTGGTTTTTCGGGATCGTCGGAAACGACGTAGTCGAAGCGCTCCGCGACGACGCGGGCGACCTTGCGGTTGAGGAGGCTCAGCGGGATCCCCACCGGGCACGCGCGCTCGCACTCGCCGCAGCCGACGCAGCGGCCCGCCTGGTGGAGCGCCCGCGTCATGTGCCACGCGAGGTTGCCGCGGGCGTGCGGCGAGCTCTCGATCCACTGCGGCTGTGACTTGTCGCACACGCAGCGCACGCAGAAGCACATCGGGCAGATCTCGCGGCACGCGTTGCAGCGCACGCACTTCGCGAGCTCGGACGTCCAGAACGCGAACCGCTCCTCCGGCGTCATCGCGTCGAGCTCCGCGATGCGGGCGTCGAGCGCCGACGCGCCGGGGGGCGCCGGCGGGAGCGGCCCGAGCAGGTGGTCGACGATCTTGGGCTCGCGCACCTCGCACCCCGGGCAGCGGGCGGCGACCGTCGCCTCGGTCACCGCGGCGCTGGCGCGGGGATCGGCGAGCACGCCGCCGCAGCGCACGCCGATGAGCACGAAGTCGTCGCGCTTGCGCTGCGCCTCCCGGATCATCCCGGCCGCGGCCATGGCGTCGCACCCCTTGACCACGACCGCGAGCTTGCCGAGCGCGGCGACGTGGGCGCGGCGGGGCGACAGGTAGGTCGCGAGGTTCTGCACGCACCTCGGATCGAAGATCAGCTTGTCCGCGTCCTCGGGGGTCGCGGCGAAGATCGGGCGCACCCCCTGCCGGCCCTCCGCGTAGCCGACGACGACCTTCACCGCCCCCTCGGCGAGCAGCTTCTTGGCGAGTTCCCTAAGCTCCTGCATGCGTCTTCTCCACCAGGTTCTTGTAGCCCGCGAACGGCCCGAGCCCCCGGATCCGGCTCACCGTCTCGTCCACCACGTCGCCCCACTTGCGCCCCTCGGACGCCGAAACCCACGAGAACGTGATCCGGTTCGGGTCGATTCCGATGAACGACATGATCTCCCTGAAGATCGCGAACCTTCGCCGCGCGTGGTAGTTGCCCGCCGAGTAGTGGCAGTCGCCCGGGTGGCAGCCGCTCACGATCACGCCGTCGGCGCCGCGCTCGAACGCCTTGATGATGAACATGGGATCGATGCGCCCCGTGCACGGGAGCCGGACCACGCGCACGTTCGGCGCCATCTGGATGCGGCTCGTGCCGGCGAGGTCCGCGCCGGTGTACGTGCACCAGTTGCAGACGAACGCCGCGATCCTGGGCTCGAACGCCGCGCCCGCCTTCGCCTCGGTGGTTTTCGCTGTCGCTTCGCTCATCTCTCCCTCACAGCTCGGCGAACGCGTTGATCGCCGCGTAGATCTGATCGTCCGTGAACCCCGCGAGCTCGAGGCTCTTCGACGGGCACGTCGCCTGGCACGTCCCGCAGCCCTGGCAGACGCCCTTGTTCACGTCGGCGACGACCTTGACGAGGTTGCCGTTCCGGTCGCGGATCTCCTTGCGGGTGATCGCGCCGTACGCGCAGACGCGCTCGCAGTGGAAGCAGCCGGTGCACAGGTCGGCGTTCACCACGGCCACGGTCGGCTCGCGCTCGAGCTCCTCGTTGCTGAACAGCCCGAGGACCTTCGACGCCGCGGCCGACGCCATCGCGACCGAGTCCGGGATGTCGCGCGGCGACTGGCAGGCGCCCGCGACGTAGACGCCCGCGGTGTTCGTCTCGACCGGCCTGAGCTTCGGGTGCGCCTCGTTGATGAAGCCGTGCTTGTCGTAGGACACGGACAGCTTCTGCGCGAGCCCCTGGATCCCGGGCTGCGGCCGCATCGCCGTGGCGAGCACGACCATGTCCGCGTCGATGCTGAGCGGGGTCCCGTTCACCGTGTCGTAGCCGAGCACCTTGATGACGTCGCCGTCGCGGTACATGCGCGACACGCGGCCGCGGACGTACCTGGCCCCGTCCTCCTCGATCGCGCGGCGCACGAACTCGTCGTACCCCTTGCCGTTGGCGCGGATGTCCATGTAGAAGACGGTCGCCTGCCCGTCGTGCACCTTGTGCCGGTACAGCATCGTGTGCTTCGCGACGTACATGCAGCAGATCTTCGAGCAGTACTCGATCCCCTTGGCCGGGTCGCGCGAGCCGATGCACTGGAGGAAGACGATCCGCTTCGGCACCTTGCCGTCGGACGGGCGCTGGATGGCGCCGGACGTGGGGCCGGACGCGGACGCGAGGCGCTCGAACTGCAGCCCGTCGATGACGTCCGGGATCGTGCCGTAGCCGTACTCGCCGTACCCCTTGAGCAGCTCCGAGTCCTGCTCCTTGCCGATCTCGTAGAGCCGGTACCCGGTGGCGACGACGATCGCGCCCACCTTCTCCTCGACGAACGAGTCCTCCTGATCGAACAGGATCGCCCCGCGGCCGCACGCGGCGCGGCACTTGCCGCAGACCTCCTTCTTGGAGCCCTTCGCCTTGCCGCGGAAGTAGCTGCACTTCTCGCGATCGATGACCGGGAGGTTCGGCACCGCCTGCGGGAACGGCACGTAGATCGCGGTGCGCTTGCCGAGCCCCTGGTCGAACTCGCTCGGGATGCGCCTGTTCGGGCACGTCTTCTGGCACTCGCCGCAGCCGTTGCACTTCGACTCGTCGATCGAGCGCGCCTTCTTGCGGATCTTCACCTTGAAGTTGCCGATGTACCCCTCGACCGACTCGACCTCGGAGTACGTGAGCAGCTTGATCCGCGGGTGCTGGAACACCTCGACCATGCGCGGCGTCAGGATGCACTGCGAGCAGTCGAGCGTCGGGAACGTCTCGGACAGCTGGCTCATGTGCCCGCCGATGGACGGCTCCTTCTCGACGAGCACCACCTCGCGGCCGCCGTCGGCGATGTCGAGCGCCGCCTGGATGCCCGCGATGCCGCCGCCGATGACGAGCGCGCGCCGCTCCACGGGGATGCGGATCGTCGTGAGGGGCGCGTTGCGCTTCACCTTCTCGACTATCATGCGCGTGATGTCGATCGCCTTCTCGGTCGCCTTCTCGCGGTCCTCGTGGATCCAGGAGCAGTGCTCTCGGACGTTCGCCATCTCGCACAGGAACGGATTGATCCCGCCGCCCGCGGCGGCCCGGCGGAACGTCTTCTCGTGCATGTGCGGCGAGCACGCGGCGACGACGACGCCGGTGAGCTGCTTCTCGGCGATCGCCTGCTTGATCATCGCCTGGCCCGGATCGGAGCACATGTACTTGTAGTCGACCGCGTGGGCCACGCCGGGCAGGCCCCGCATGGCCTCGGCGACGCGCGCAACGTCAACGGTGCGACCGATGTTCTCGCCGCAGTGGCAGACGAAGACGCCGATGCGAGACATCAGGCCACCTCCTCCGCCTTCGCGGCCGCGGTTGCGACCGACGCGATCTGGTGCATCACGGGCGCGGTGTCGACGAAGTGCTTCTTGAGGCCGAGCGCCTCGGGAGAGAGCCCGAGGCCGAGCCCGACCACCTGCGTGATGAACAGGATCGGCATCTCGCTCACGCCGTCGCCCCGCGCCATCGCGCCCTGACGGAAGTCGAGGTTCGAGTGGCACATCGGGCACGCGACGGCGATCGCGTGAGCGCCCGCCGCCCGCGCGTCGTCGATGATCGCGCGCCCGAGGCGGAGCACCGACGCCGTGCGCGACATCGAGAAGCCGCCGCCGCAGCACTCGAGCTTCATCCTCCACTCGACGGGCTCGCCGCCGGCCGCCCGCACCGCGGTCTCCATGGACGAGGGCGCCTCGACGTCGTCGAAGCCCGTCACCGCCTGGGGCCGCACGAGCAGGCAGCCGTAGTAGCAGGCGACCTTGAGCCCCTGGAGCGGCTTCACCGCCTTCCCCCGGATCGCCCCCTCCAGGTCGCGCAGCACCTCCGCGATGCTCTGCACCTTCACGGAGTTGCCGAAGGCCGGGCGCTCGATGATCCCTTTGACCTTCGAGGCGAGCGCCGCGTCCTCGCCGATCTCGTGGCGCGCGGTCGCGAGGCGGCTGTAGCACGCCGCGCACGGGGCCAGGATCGGCGCGAGGCCCTGCGCCTCGGCGAGCGCCAGGTTGCGGGCCGCGAGCGACACCGCGAGCAGGTGGTTCGTGGCGTGCGCCGACGTCGCGCCGCAGCACGACCAGTCGTCGATTTCCGTCAGCTCGACGCCGAGCGGGCCGCAGATCGCCTTGAGGCTCTGGTCGAACTCCCGGGCGGTGGCGTGCAGGGAGCAGCCGGGGTAGTAGCCGATCTTCATGCTTCCTCCTTCGAGGCCGCCGCGCAGGCGTCGAAGATGCGCCGGATCTCTTTGATGCCCTTGATCTTCCGGGGCGTGAGCGCGAGCTTGCCGCGCGCGAGCATCCCCGGGGCGGCGAACACGTCCTGGAACAGCGGGCCGCCGGTCATCTTGTGCTGGATGATGAGGCCGAGCTCGAACACCCGGCCGTGGGAGCGGATCTGATCGAGGAACGCCCTGTGGAACGCGCGGATCGACTTGGGCGCCAGATCCGGGTCCTGCTTCAGGGCGATCTCGCGCAGGGAGTCGATGATCCGCGCCGAGTCGCACTCGTTCGGGCACCTGGCCGTGCACGTCTCGCACGTCAGGCAGAGCCAGATCGAGCCGTCCTCGAACAGGCGCGCGCGCTCGCCGTTCTGGACGAGCCGCATCATGTCGTGCGGCTGGAGCGTCATCTCCTCGGCCATGGGGCAGCCGGCCGAGCACTTGCCGCACTGGTAGCACTTCGCCGCGTTGAGGCCGGTCGCCTCGCGGACCTCCGCCGCCAACGTGCGCTTCTTGTCGGTTCCGTGAGAGCTCATGCGGTTCAACCCTTCTTCCGGAGCGGCGCCGCCAGCGGCCCGCCGCTCACCGTCGCCTGCATATCGCACGCTCACGAGGGACGGCTATGATCTATCTGAGGTTTTCATTCGTTTGCCGGGAGATTCTCGCCGTGCCCTTCGCCGTCCCGCGCGCGAGCCCTTTTCCCACATGAACAATACCGCGCTTTTTCAGGGCATCAAGGCGCTTGGCGGGAAACCCGGAGGCGGTGGGAGACGGCCGCGGCGATCCTCCGGGCGAACGTGCGGACGGCGGCCGCCGCCAGCCGGGCGACGGGCAGGCCGTGCAGGAGCCAGAGCCGCCTCGCCTCGGCGGCGTAGCGGAGCGTGCGCTCGACGATCGGCGCCTTCTCCACGACGACCTCGTCGCCGTCGGCGAAAGGGACGATGTCCTCGACCATCCGGAGCGTCACCTGGACGACGCCGCTGTCCGACATCTCGCCGACGCGCGCCACGATCGCGGGCAGGGCGATCCCGCCGTACTCGACCTCGACCCGCGCGCCGGCCGCGAGGAGCGGCGCCCGCTCGTTCCGAGGCGCGTCCTCGATCGCCGCCTCGCCTGCGCCCGCGAGGAGCCGCAGCCCCACGTCCATCCCCTCCCCGTAGACGTCCGGCGCGGACCAGACGACCCGCGCCCGCTGCTCGACGGGCGGCGCGCCCTCCTCGAGCGCGATGCGCACGAGCAGGTTCGCGCCGACGGAGCAGTGGCCGTCGAAGCGGGCCCGAAGCCCGGTCGCGGACAGGTTGCGGGTGTACCCGTCTATCGCCGCACCGTCCGCGCCGACGATCTCCAGGGGGCGGGCGACGTCGATCCGCTTGGGATCGTCTCTCCTCTCCGCGAGTTGCATGGGATCCTCCTCGCCCGAGGCTACCCCGTGCGCGCCGCGCGTCCAAGAAACCGGCACCTTTAGGAACTTGGCGCGGCGCGCGCTTAGGTAGTAACGTCGCATTCGGCGGGTTCCGTGATCGCTTCGCGCCATCGCGGCAACCGACTGGGGTCGGGTGTCCCTCAGGAGAACCGTTTTGAAGCGAACCGCTCTCAACAAGGCGCTCCTCGCGCTCGCGATCGTGGGGCCCGCGCTCGCCCTCGGCGCGGTGCACCCGGTCGTCCTCGCGGCCTTCACGGCGCTCGGGGGCGTCCTGCTCGCCAACCTCGCGCTCGACGGCCGCGAGGCCGCGCACCTCCGGTTCGATCTCGTCGGCGCGCTCCTCCTCGGGCTCGCCGCCTTCACCGGGCTGCAGCTCCTGCCGCTCCCGGCCGGGGTCGTGGAGCTGGTGTCGCCGAACGCCTACGAGATCCGGGCCGGCGCCGTCGAGGCGCTGGGCCGCGCCGCGCCGTCGTTCATGCCGCTCACGCTCGACGCGACGCTCACGGCCGCCGAGCTCGCCAAGCTGCTCCTCTACACGGCCGTGTACTGGGTCTCGCTGCTCCTGACGAGGAAGCACGGATCCGGCTACGTCCTCACGCTCGTGGTGATCGCCGGGGGCGCCGTCGCCGCGGTGTTCCTCGCGCACAAGATCCTGCTGCTCGACCGGGTGTACGGCTTCTACGTGCCGCTCCACGCCCCCGCGCGCGCGGACAGCATCAGCGCCCCTCTCATGAACGCGAACCACCTCTCCGCGCTCCTCGGGATCGGGGCGGCGGTCGCGATCGGGTACGCGGTGTCGATCGCGGAGCGCAGCCGGCGGATCGCGCTGATCGGCGTCGCCGGGCTCATCGGCGGCGCCCTGTTCCTGACGCTCTCCCGCGGCGGCATGGCGGCGTTCGCGGCGGGCCAGATCGTGTTCGTCGTGCTGCGGGTCCTCGAGCGCCGATCGAGAACGCACGCCGCGGCGGAGGATCACGGCCCGAGCGCGGCGTGGCTCCCGCTCGGCCTCGCGGTCTCGCTCGGGCTCGGCCTGTTCGCGGCGCAGGACGCGATCCTGGGCGAGTTCCAGAACCACGACGCGAGCAAGCTCGGCATCATGGCCGAGGGGCTGCCGCTGGTCGGCGACTTCCCGGCCACGGGCGTGGGCCGCGGCGCGTTCTGGGTCGGCTTCTCCCTCGTGAGCGACTGGGACGCGCAGCACACGTTCACGCACGCGGAGAACGCGGTCGTCCAGCTCCTCACGGACTGGGGCGCCGTGGTGGGCGCCCTCGCGCTCCTCGGCTTCGGCCTCGCGGTGGCGCGCCGGCTCGTTCGCCCGCCCAGGCGGGCCCGCGCGGCCGCGGCGGTCGCCGCCCTGGTCGCGTTCGGCATCCACAACCTCGTGGACTTCAACTCCGAGATCGCCGGCGTGGCCGTGGTCGCGGTGGCGCTGCTCGGCGCGCTCGCCGGCGCGGACGCGGCCGACAGGAGATCCGGCGAGGGATCCCGGGGGCGCACAGGCCCGATCGTGCCGCGCTGGGTCCTCGCGGCGGCCGCGCTCGCGGCGTTCGCCGCGGCCGGCGCGGTCGGCGTCTACGTCGCGCGCCACGAGCTCGATCGCGAGGAACGGGAGCTGCGCGCGGCGCTGGGGCGGGGCGACAAGGCGGCGTTCGCCGCGGAGCGGATCGGCCCGGTGCTGGAGCGGCACCCGGCCGCGTGGTACCCGCCGTTCCTCTGCGGGGTCCAGCGCTTCCAGACGCGGCGCGGCAACCCGCTGCCGCTGCTCGGCCGCGCGCTCGAGCTCAACCCGTCCGCCGCGCCGGCCCACTTCTACGTCGGCCGCGTCCTCTTGCGCAGCGGCCACCTCGAACAGGCGCTGCTCGAGCTCCGGCTCGCGGCGCTCAACGACCGCAGGCTGGCGGCCCCCGTGGGGCGGGTGCTCGCCCGCGCGCAGCCGCGGTTCGAAGCGCTGCGGCGCATCGCAGCCGACGACGCGGACAAGCGGAGCCTGTGGGGGGCGCTCGCGGCGGCGCTCGCGGCCGAGGGCCACGACGAGGAGGCGGAGAAGGCGGACCTCGCCCTCCTCGCGCTCGCGCCGCCGGAGCCGCGCTCGGTGGCGCGCCACGCTCGTCGCCTCGCCGGGCGCAAGCAGTTCGACGAGGCGCTGGAGCTCGCCGCCCGCCTCGACGCGGGAAAAGAGGCGGGCCCCGTCCGCGCCCTGCTCGTCGCGCAGATCGAGATCGCCAGGGGATCCCCGGATCGGGCGGTCGCCGTGCTCGAGCGGGCCGAGGCGATCTACCCGATCGACAGAGGCCTCCTCGCCGCGCTCGCGGACGCGCGCCTGCTCGCCGGGGACCTGCCCGGCGCGCTCGAGGCCGTGTCGAGCCTGAAGCGCCTGAGCTCGGGCTCGGATTCGCTCGCGTCCGCGCTGCAGCTCGAGGCGTCGCTCAAGCTCCGGGCCGGCCGGGTCCAGGAGGCGCTCGCGGCGCTCAAGCAGGCGCACGCCGTCGCCCCGAACGACGCGGCCATCCTCCGGCGGATCGCGGACGTCGCGGAGAAGCACGGCGACACCGCGCGCGCGCTCGGCGCGCTCCAGCAGCTCGAGGATCTCGAGCCCGAGAACCCGGCGTGGCGCGCGCGCATCGACGAGCTCCAGGACTCCCTCCAGCAGGGCCCGCCGGGCGTGAAGCCGCGTTAATTCGTTGTTGGACAATCGATGAACATCGGACACAGTATGGGCAACTCACGCGTTGGCGAATAGATGAGGAACTACCCCCCCACCCCGAGCCTCTCCCCGCTGCCCCCGCCGGCCCAGGGGAGCTCCGATCTCGGGGCGGGCGTCTGGGAGTACCTCGCGATCGTCCGGCGCAGGTGGCTGCTCATCCTGCTCGTCGTGGTCGTGTCGCTCGGGGTCGCGGCGTTCGTCACGCTGCGCACGACCAAGGTGTACCGCGCCACCGCGACGGTCCGCATCGAGGCCCAGGCGCCGCGCGTCCTCGGCGAGAGCGTCGAGAACGTCGTCGAGATGGGCGCGGGCGGGTTCTGGTCCAACATCGAGTACTACGAGACCCAATACAAGATCATCACGAGCCGGGACGTGGCGCTGCGCGTCGTCAAGCAGCACCAGCTCAACGAGGACCCCGCGTTCCTCGGCGTGCCGCCCGAGGCCCGCGCGGCGTTCAAACCGGACACGTTCGACGCCGCGGCCGAGGTGCTGCAGTCGATGCTCCAGGTCGAGCCGATCAAGGACTCGCGGCTCGCCCTCATCCACATCGACGACACGGATCCCAAGCGCGCGCAGATGCTCGCGAACGCCGTGGCCGCCGCGTACGTCGACAAGAACCTCGAGACGATGCTCAAGAGCACGGTCGACGCCGTGGACTGGCTCTCGAGCCAGCTCGACGACGCCAGGACCAAGCTGTCCAAGTCCGAGGAGGCGCTCCTCGCGTACAAGCAGGAGCACGACATCCTCTCGATCGCGCTCGAGGACAAGCAGAACCTCATCGCCGCGCAGATGACCGAGGCCGCGCAGCGCCTGATGGAGACGCGGGCCAAGCGGATCGAGCTCCAGGCGCGCAAGGCCGCCGTCTCGCAGGCGGCCAAGGTCGCGGACCCGCTCGCGGTGCCCATCGAGGCGCTCAACGACAACCTCCTCGTCCAGCAGCTCAAGCAGAAGTACGCGGAGCTGTCGCAGGAGCGCGGCGAGCTGTCGTCGCGGTACGGCGACAAGTTCCCCAAGCTCGTCGAGCTGAACGCGAAGATGGAGCAGATCCGCGTGGACATCGGCCGCGAGGTGCACAACATCATCGCCTCGGTCGACGCGGAGCTCGAGACGGCGCGCAACACCGAGGCGGGGCTGACCGCGGCGCTCGAGGAGTTCAAGGCACAGGCCCAGGATCTCGCGGTGAAGGAGATCCCGTACAACTCGCTGGCCCGCGAGGCGACCAACAACGCCAAGGTCTACGAGATGCTCCTCGGCCGATCCGGCGAGGCGGATCTGTCGCGGCTGCTCCGGGTCAACAACGTGGACGTGCTCGACGCGGCGCTCCTCCCGGAGGCGCCGATCACGCCGCGCGTGTCGCTTAACCTGGCGCTCGCGCTGGTGATAGGCCTCCTGCTCGGCGTCGGCCTCGCCGTGGTGCTCGAGTTCACGGATCGCACGATCAAGACGCAGGACGATGTCGACGCGCTCGGCGTCCCGTTCCTCGGCATCGTCCCGTCCATTGATACCTCGACGACGCACGACGGCTACTACGAGAAGGACGGCCTCCGCCGCGTGAAGCGGAGGAAGGCCGCGCCGGTCGAGGGCGATGCCAAGATCGACTACGACAGGTACGTCCACACGCACCCGAAGTCGCAGGTCGCGGAGAGCCTGCGATCGATCCGCACGAACCTCATGTTCATGTCGACCGACCGCAACTTGAAGCGCCTGCTCGTGACGAGCCCGTCGCCGCAGGAGGGCAAGACGACGGTCGCCGCGAACCTCGCGATCGTCATGGCGCAGTCCGGCACGCGCGTGCTGCTCGTGGACACCGACATGCGCAGGCCGCGCGTGCACAAGGCGTTCGGGATCGAGCGGCCCCGCACGGGCCTGTCGACGATGGTGCTCGGCGAGTCCGACGCGGCGTCCACCATCCGCCAGACGGGGGTGCCCAACCTCGACGTCCTGGTGTGCGGCCCCACGCCGCCCAACCCGTCGGAGCTGATCCACACCGACGCGTTCCAGCGCGTCGTCGACGAGGT
This sequence comes from Pseudomonadota bacterium, assembly GCA_023229365.1. Taxonomy (NCBI): domain Bacteria; kingdom Pseudomonadati; phylum Pseudomonadota; species Pseudomonadota bacterium. The sequence goes on from JALNZK010000009.1 coordinate 72,595, forward strand.
CGCCGCGCTGTACGATCGCGTGATCTTCGACTCGCCGCCCATCGGCGTGGTGACCGACGCCGCGATCCTGTCGAAGCTCGTGGACGGGACCGTGCTCATCATCAAGAGCCTGCGCACGACGCGCGACGCGGCCAAGCACGCGGTGGGGGTGCTGCGCGACATCGACTCGCCGATCCTCGGCGTCGTGCTGAACGACCTCAACCTCGCGGACAAGAAGTACGGGCAGCACTACTACTACTATTACAAGAAGTACGGCTACTACTACGGCGAGGGGAAGGATCGGCCCTCGACCGAGGACGGCGACCCCGCCGCGAGGTGATGGCATCCCCGCCATGAGAGAGGGGACATGAGGAGGAGAGGGGACGCCGCGACCCGGCTCTGGGAGAGGGCGCACTGGGCGCTCCCTGCGGTCGGCGCCGTGATCGTCGCGTGCGCGCACCACCCGCTCCTCGGGCCGGTCATCGATCAGGGCGGCGACAACGCCGATCACCTGCTGAACGAGTACGCCCTCGCGAGCGCGGCCGCCGCCGGCGACAACCCCCTCGGCCCGCTGGGCCTCGAGTTCGGGCTGCCGCTCCTGCGGTTCTACCAGGGGCTCTTCTACCTCGTCGGCCTCGGGGTGCACGTCGCCTCGGGGCTGGACGTCCGCCTCGTCCACAACCTCCTCGTGGCGATCTGCTTCACGCTCTCCCCGTTCGCGCTCTGCTTCTGCCTCGAGCGGCTCGGGCTGCGGAGGTTCGCGGCCGGGTTCGGATCCCTCGCCGCGCTCGCCTCCGTGGGCGCCTTCGGCAACTCTTTCGAGGCGTACCACGGCATCGGGATCGCGACGCAGGCGATGGGGGCGCTGTTCTTTCCTTTGTTCCTCGGCGCGTTCGCCGGCATGCTCCAAGGCCGCAACGGCTGGGCGCCCGCCGCGCTCGCCTTCGCCGCGGCGTTCCTCTCGCACGCGTCCGTGGCCGTCTACTCCGTGCTGGCCGCCGTCCTGTACCTGCTCGTCGTGCCCTCGGATCTGCGGGCAGGCCTTCGGCGCCTCGCGCTCTTCGGCGTGCTCGGCGGGGCGCTCGTCGCGTTCTGGGCGCTGCCGTTCCTCTCTCACACGGCGGAGATGCGCGCGGTGCCGGACTCGGTGTTCCGCGGCGACGCCAAGCTGTGGTGGTTCACGAGCGTGGACGAGGACGAGATGATCGAGCTCGCCGCCTCGGGCCGCCTCCTCGACGACTCGCGCCAGATCGCGGCCGGGCCGAAGCCGCGCCTCGACGCGCTGCTCGACAAGATCAGCTGCATCGAGAGCACCGGGGGGCGGCCGCCGGTCATGACGATCCTCGCGGCGATCGGCCTCGCGATCGCGCTCGTCCGCTTCCGCCGGTCGGGGCACCGCTTCCTCTCGGCCGGGCTCGCGTTTTCGCTGATCCTGTTCGCCGGCCCGGACGACTTCGCCTGGCTGCGGCACCTGCCGTTCGTCGAGCACCTCCAGACGTTCCGATCCACCTACCTGTTCGAGCTCTTCGCCTACGGCCTCGTCGGCGTCGGCGTCGAGGCTCTGCTGCGCCACGCGCTCGCGTTCGTCCGGGGAAGGCGGGGGACACGCCGCGCGATCCTCGCGGTCGCCTGGACGGCGATCCTCGCCGCCGGCGTCGCGGCCGCGTGCGCGCAGATCGCGTCGCTGGGCGCGCGCTTCGTCCGCCCGCACGATCAGAAGATCGTCGACGAGGCGCTCGACGCGGTGGGATCGATCCCGAACCGCGGCTACCCCTTCCGCCTCTATTCGACCGAGCGGTGGAACGTGTTCGAGGACTGGCTCGCGTCGGGCGGCCTCCGGCCGGTCTGCACGCACTGGTTCGGCGTCGGGCCGAGCGCGGGGCTGCAGCTCTGCTCGTCCATGGAGCGGCACCCCGAGCGGATCGACCTGTTCGCCCTCGCGGGGGTCCGCTGGTTCACCGGCAAGGGCGAGCGGATCGACGGCTTCCGGAAGGCCGCGGATCGACGAGGAAGGGCGCTGTACCTCCGGATGGAGAACGGGAAGGATCGCGCCGGGGCGGACAACTCGCGCTACGTCGTCCTCGACTCCGGTCGCGACGCGCGCGTCGCCTTGCGGCCGGCCGGCGCCGTCGTCGCCGTGGTCTGCGACGACGCACAGTGGATCTGGCTCGTCCGGTCGTGGCTCTCGAAGCACGGCGGTCGCGCGGGAGGGGCCGACACGCCGATGCCGGTGCGGGTCGCGCGCGGCGGGCTCGCGTCGAGCGGCCTGCTCCGCGCGGCGCGGGCGATCGCTTACGCCGGCGAGGCGGACGGCGCGGATGCGCGGGCGATCTCGGAGTTCGCAGCGGGCGGCAAAGCGGTCTTCGCGACGCGGCCTTTCCCCGGCGTGCGGACGGCGCCGGCAGGCCTGGGCGCGCGCCTGTGGAGGGCGCTGGCCACCGCGCGCTGGCGCGCGGCCGACCCCCGCGCGGCTGCCGTCCACCTCGACGACGCGGGGCGCTCCAACCAGCGGTTCGGCTTCGAGGTGCGCGCCGAAGAGCCGCTCCTCGCGATCCTGCCCACCGAGGCGGTCCCCGGCTGGACCGCGACGCTCGACGGGCGAGACCTGGATCTCTTCCCTTCCGGCCCGGATCTCGTCGGCGCGCTGGTGCCCGCGGGATCCCACGTGCTGCGTTTCCAGTGGCGGATGCCCGCGCCCCACTTGGCCGCGCTCTTCGCGAGCCTCGTCGCCCTCGCGATCGTGCTCATCCTGTGCATCCGCGGGAGACCGGGGGGATCGACCGCCATTCGGCGCGGCGCCGGCGCCGTCTCCGTCGCGTGGCTCGCGCGCAGGTACCTCGTCGCGGCGGCGCTCGTCGGAACGCTCGCGTGGTCGGCCGTCGAGGTCTACACCGTCGGGACTCCGCCGGCGCCGCAGAGCCCGCCGTTCGGCGCGACGCTCTACGGCCCGAGCGCGGAGCTCAGGTGGGGCCGCGGCACGCGCGGCGGCGAGATCCGGCTGCAGGTCGCGCCCGACGATCCCGGCTTCGCGACGCCCGTCGTCGACGAGGTCGTGAGCGGCGCCGGCAGGAAGGTCGACGGCCTCGAGGCCGGGAGGACGTACACCTGGCGCCTCGTGCGAGACGGTGAGCCCGGGCGGGTCATGGAGTTCGAGATCGCGAAGGACGCCCTCGGGTTCTGAGCCCTACCGCCCGGCGAGAAACCGCTCGAGGCGGTCGAGCCCCTCGGAGAGGTTTCCCAGCGAGTTCGCGTAGGAGAGCCGGAGGAACCCCTCGCCGCCCGGGCCGAAGTCCACGCCCGGCGTGAGCGCGACGCCGGCGGTCTCGAGGATCTCGAACGCGAACGCGAGCACGTCGTCCGTGTACCGCGCCACGTTGAAGAAGACGTAGAACGCGCCGGTCGGCTCCACGAGCACGTCGAGCCCCATCCCCTTGAGCCGCGCGAGCACGAGCGTGCGCCGCTCGTCGTAACACCGCCGCATGCGCTCGACGTCCGCGTCCGCCTTCTCGAGCGCCGCGATCGCCGCGAACTGCGCGAAGTCGGGGGCGGAGATGAACAGGTTCTGCTGCAGCTTCTGCACCGGGCGAACGAGGACCTCCGGCAGGATCGCGTAGCCGAGCCGCCACCCGGTCATGGCGAAGAGCTTGGAGAACCCGCTCACGACGACGGCGTCGGGATCGAACTCGAGGATCGAGTGCGCGGGGTCGCCGTAGGTCAGGCCGTGGTAGATCTCGTCGGAGATCACCTGGATCTCGCCGCGCGTCGCGTCCGCGAGCTCGCGCAGCCGCTCCTCCGAGGTCACGATGCCGGTGGGGTTCGCCGGCGAGTTGAGGAGGAGCGCCTTGGTCTTCCCGCCCAGGTGGCGCCGCACCTCGCCGGCGTCGTACTGGAAGCCGTCCGCCTCACGCACCCGGAGCCGCACCGACTCGCCGTGGAACGCGCGGACGAAGTTCGGGTAGCACGCGTAGCACGGGTCGGTCATCAGCACGCGATCGCCGGGATCGAGGAGCGCGCCGCAGGTGAGGAGCATCGCGCCCGACGTCCCCATCGTGACGACGATCCGCGCGGGCGACACCTCGACCCCGTACCGCCGATCCATCCACGCCGCGATCGCCTCGCGCAGCTGCAGGTGCCCCTGCGAGTGCGTGTAGTGCGTGTGCCCCTCGGCCATCGCCCGGACGCCCGCGTCGCGGATCGGCTCGGGCGTGTCGAAGTCCGGCTCACCGACCTCCATGTGGATGATCGATCGCCCCTCGCGCTGGAGCGCAGCGGCCCGCTCGAGCACCTCCATCACGAGGAAAGGAGGCATTCCCATGGCCCTCTCGCTCGGCCGCGTCATGCTGGTGTTCTCCGGGGGGAAGATCGCGCCGTCAGTAGGCGCGCTCGCGCTTGGCGGCCTCGATGCCCAGCTGGATGATGCGCTCCATGGCCGCGTCGTACTTGGCCTGGCCATGGTCGTGCTCGCGCAGGAACGTCGCGAGCTCGTTGGCGACGTTCTTCTGGATCATCACGGGCACGCGGACCGGCCCCAACTCCATCTCCCGCGTCTTGACGAAGTTCTTCATCCCGCTGGCCTCGCTTACCTGTGTTTGCGTGTTTGCTTCCTATAATCCCTTCCATGCCCGAGGTCAAAAGACAAGTTTCAATCCCGTCCTCGCGGCGAAAAAACGACGATCGTCCGGGCCGCGAGGTCGCCGAGCCGCTGCTGGTTCGGCGTGAGCGCCACGAGGGCGATCCCGACCGCGTACCCGAAGACCGCGTCGACGAGCTCGATGACGTTGCGCAGGAGCGCGCGCCCGAAGCCGCACGGGGCGAGATCGACGCCGAGGACCCGCAGGCCCGTGAGCCGCTTGCCCGGGCTCGAGCCGAAGCGCCCCTCGGTGTAGGCGAGCGCGAACAGCCACAGGACCGACCACAGGCTCGCGAGCCCGATCCAGCCCATCCAGCGGAGCATCCCGACCGCCCCCTCCTCCTGCATGTCGCTCAGCACGAACGCGCCGACGAGCACCGCGGTGAGCGGGCCGTACGCGAGGAGCACGTCGATCCCGCCGGCGAGGCAGCGGCGCCAGAGGGGCGCGAAGCTCGCCGCGCGGCCCCCGAACGCGTACTCGGCGATCCTGTGCCGGCGCAGGAGGCCCGCCAGGGCGAGGAGCAACGCGAACGGTGTCAGCACCGCGGCGAGGTTCGACCCCCAGGAGAGGGCGTTCACCTTCCGCATCTTTTCGGCCTCGGCGCTCGTCGTCAGCTTCGTCGTGCCCGCGATCTCGGCGCCCGCGATCTCGTGGACCGTGACCGAGCCCGGCATCCCCTCGATCGCGAGCAGGAACCGCCGCCCGTCGCCGAGGTCGAACGCCGCGAGCGACGACACCATGCCGGCGCGCGTCTCGAAGAAGCGCGACCAGGCGCCTCGATCGTCCGCGGCGAACCCCTCGACCAGGAAGTCGAGCCCGTCCACTTGCGCGGTGAACACCGCGACCCTCCCTGCCACGCGGGCCGCGGTCCAGGCCGTGATCGCCGCGCCGCGTGCGCCGACGGGCGTCCAGTCCGCGCACGGGATCGCGGCGAACCCCGCGAGCCGCTCGACCGCGATCCCGTCCGGGCACAGGCCGACGACCAAGCTCCCGCCCGGGTCCCCATCCGGCGGCGGCAGGACGACGACCTTGCCCACGACGTCCGAGTTGGTCCACGCGCCGACGACCGACGCGGCCCCTCCTTCGCTCGCGGGCCTCCACGCACCGTCCTCGCCCAGAGAGTAGACGTCGAGCACCGCATCGCCCATCGTGCCGATCGCCGCCGGACCGCCGCGGTCGGAGTATAGCGCGGAGAAGCGGGTCTCGAGCTCCGTCGCGATCGCCTTCTGCTCGATGCCGGCGCGGGTCATCTTGACGAAGCGGGTCCGGCCGATCGCCCACAGGGCGTCGCCGGCGGCGACGAGCCGGGCGTCGTCCACGTCGTGGAGCGGCGCGAGCTCGGGCTCGCCTTTCGCCTTCGGCGACCACTCGAGGAGGCGCGAACGGACCTCGGGCGGCGCGTCGAGCGAGCTTCTCCCGAGCGAGAGCGTCTCCGTCGTCTCCACGAGCCACAGCGAGCCGCGCCAGAGCGCGCCGCGCTCGGGATCCACGCGGACCGTCTGGCCGAACCCGTCGAACACGGTGCGCAGCATCGCGACCATCGAGACGAGCGGCAGGACGATCTGGATCGCGACGAGCGCGCCGCCGACGATCAGCACGGCGCGCAGCACGGCGCGCTTCCCGGCGCGGGAGGCGAACCCGCGAGGCGGCGGGTCGGACGCGATCGTGTCGGGGTGCGACGGCGCCGTGGGATCGATCATGCCACCTCCGGGAAAGGGAGCTTACGAAAAACCGGCGCCGATGATAACACGGTCCCCATGCTGGCGCTCAGGGGACTCGCCGCGCTCATCACGGGCGCCGGAGCCGGGATCGGGAGGGAGACGGCGCTCGCTTTCGCCCGGGAAGGGGTGCGGGTCCACGCGGTGGACGTCGATCGGGCGCGCGCCGAGGCGGTCGCCGGCGAGATCACCGAGGCCGGCGGCACCGCGACGAGCCACGCGGTCGACGTCGCGGACCCGTCCGCGGTCTCGGCGTTGGCCGACGCGCTGCGCGACGGCGGCGAGCGGATCGGGATCCTCGTCAACTGCGCCGGGATCCTCGCCACCGGGCCGGCGGAGGAGATCGAGCTCGGCGAGTGGCGGAGGGTCTTCGACGTCAACGTCTTCGGGGCGGTGCACACGATCCTCGCGTTCGTCCCCGACATGTTGGAGAGGGGGACCGGCCACGTCGTGAACGTCGCGTCGCTCGCCGGCCTCGTCCCGTTCCCGTTCGTCGCGCCGTACACCGCGACCAAGCACGCGCTGGTCGGCATGTCCGGGTCGATGGGCATGGAGCTCGCGCACCGCGGTGTGACAGTGACCGCGGTGTGCCCGGGCGCCGTGCGCACTGCCCTGTACACCGCGAAACCGATGACGCTCCCCGGCAACGCCCGCGAGAAGGTCATCGACCTCATCACCCGGGGCGCCATGCCTCCGGAAAGAGTGGCGCGGGACATCGTCCGCGCCGTCCGCAAGCGCCGCACCCTCGTCGTGCGCGCCGGACCCGCGCGTCCGCTGTGGACCCTCTACTGGCTCGCGCCGCGGCTCTACCTGTGGCTCGCGCGCAGCTGGCTGGGACGCGCCCTGCGGCGCACGGGATCGTCTCCTCGGGAGTCGGGCCCGGCGGCGAACCGCTAGTCGGTGGCCTTGCGGAGGATCTCGTCGAGCTGCTTGACGGCGTTCATGAACGTGTCGCGCTCGCCGACCGACAACCGGTTGAACAGCGTCTGATACCCCTCGCGAACGCGCTTGCGGCGCCGCCGGAGGAGCTGGCGCCCCTGATCCGTGAGCTCGACCATGACGACGCGCCCGTCGTAGGGGCCGCGCACCTTCGTGACGAGGCCCGACTTCGTGAGCCGCGCCACCATCTCGGAGGTCGTGCTCTGGGCCGAGCCGACGAGCCTCCCGAGATTCCCGACCGAGATCGGGCCGTGGTTGTGGATCACGGAGAGCACCTTGTACTGGCCGTAGGAGATGTCCTCTTGAACCTTGCTGCCGCTCAAGAGGTCGAGGCGCCTCATCAGCTCCTGCGCGAGCTCCTCGATCTGGTCGACGGGTTCCATCGTGTTTTCATTCGGCGTATTCATGGTTCTCCCTCGACGCGCACCTTCCTCCCCTGCACCTGGGGCGACCGGGCTGCACGCCCGATTCGGTCCGCGTCGGATTTGTATAACACGACTTGACAATGATTCAACCTGCTATCTTATCATCAGGTCATTTTTTTGGTAGTTACAATAAATTTGTAACTGAAATTTCAACCTTGAAGAACTCCGATCAGCAAAATCAAACAGTTACACCGTTGTTATCGTCGAGAATCTCTACCTGGCCAGCAATTCGGTTTTCGATTGAAAAGAGGACAATCGTTGCCCGGATCGCGGGTGGACGAGGCTCGGATCGAGCGCGAGGAGCTGCGACAGCACGAACGGCCGGTCGGTGAGGTGCGGGTGCGGCACCACCAGCGTCGGCGCGTCGACCACGCGGTCGCCGAAGAGGAGGATGTCGAGGTCGATCTCGCGCGGTCCCCACCTTCGAGTCGGCCTCCGCCCCAGCTCCCGCTCCAGGCGCTGAAGCGATTCCAGGAGCGCCAAGGGTTCCAAGGTCGTGCGCAGCTCGGCCACGGCGTTCAGGAACGGCGGCTGATCCTCGACTCCCCACGGCGGCGTCTCGACAAGCGCGGTGCGCCGGACGAGCGAGATCCCGGGTTGGGCGGCGAGGCGCGAGAGCGCGGCCTCGATCGTGGCCCGGCGATCGCCGAGGTTGGCGCCGAGGCCGACGAACGCGCGGGTCGACGCGTCAGAACACATACGTGATCCCGATCCTCGGACCCGCGTCGACGGCGAGGGAGACCTTGGGCCAGTCGTCCCAGATCTCGGCGTCCCGGTTGAACACCGGCCCCACCGCGGCGACGCCCTCGATCACGACGCCGAACGACTTCCAGAGGTCGATGTGCAGCCCCACCCCGCCGCGCCCGGCGAGCCAGAAGACGGAGTCGCGGTGGTCGCGGAAGATCCACGTGGGCGCGACGTCGATGCGGGCCGCGAACGCGAACCTGCCCTTGATCGTCGCCCGCACCGCGAGCTCGCCCTGCAACGCGAACTCGCCGGTCGGGAAGCCGGTCTCGCCCGCCGGCTCGTCGCCGACGAACCCGACGAACGCGAGGCCGAAGCCGAGCTGCAGCCAGTCGCTCATCCCGAACAGGAGCGCGACGTCGAGAGGGACCGACTTGCGGCTCCACTCGCCCGTGATCGGGAAGTCGACGCCCGACGCGACGCGGAGCCGGATCTCCCTGCCCTCCTCCTCCGGCGCCGCGGGCGCGGCTTCCCGGACCTCGCCCCCCTCCGCGGGCTTCCGCTCGGGCCCGCCGACGAGCTCCGCGATCCGCTGCTCGACCTCGACGCGATCCTCGGCGTCCGGGCTCATCCGCAGGTACATCTCGTACTGCTCCGCGGCGCGCTCCTCCTCGCCGAGGCGCTCGTAGCAACGCGCGAGGTTGTAGAGGAGCTCCGGCGCTTGGGTGAGCTCGTACGCCTCGATGAAGTGCTCGGCCGCTTCCGCGAACTCCCTGGACGCGTAGTGCGCCCGGCCGTCGAGGAAGTGGCGCTTGGCCTCCTCCTTCTGCGCGTCGGTCGGGATCGCGGGATCCTCGGCGGCCGCCGGGCGGACCGCCGCCGCGAGCGCGCAGGCGAAGGCCGCCGCCAGAAGAGCTCTCACCGAGCGACCCCGGCGTCCGCTGCGCGGGCGGGCTTCGGAGCCTTCGCGAGCGCGACCGCGCGGAACCTGTCGAGCGCGTGGAAGTCCCCGCGGAGCGGCGGCGACCACGCCGAGTACTCGGTCTTGTCGCCTACGACGTCGACGCGGAAGAGGTTGATCTTGAGCCCCTCGGCGGATCCGGGCGGGACGCCGCCGCCCTTCTCGAGAGACTTCCAGGGGATCGCCAGCTCCGCGGTCCAGCCCTTGTCGCCGCCCTCGCCGTCGTTCAGCGTCCCGTCGAGCTTCGCCGCGACCTTCGCGCCGCACGACCACGCGTTGTCGTTCTTGCGGTAGCGCGGCAGGTAGGAGTCGAACACGAGCCCGGCCGGGCTGACCTGGATCTCGTAGTAGTCCTTCTTGTCGCCGCGCGGATCCAGGAAGATCTCGAAAGCGTCCTCGTGCCAGAGCTCGTCGTCGTTCTTCTCGTACTTGCTCTGCAGGAAGTCGTCCTCGGCCTTCACGGCGACGTACAGCGCGGCGTCATCCCACATGAGGCGCACGTCGGTCCGCCGCGGGGCCTTCTCGCCGGTCAGCGTGTCGGCGAAGGCGTCCAGCCTGACCGCGCCGCTCCACGAGGCCTCGTCCTCGAACGCGCCGTCGATCGCCGGCGGCTGCGGCGCGCGCGGGATCGTGACCGGCGGGACGGCGATCGCCTCCTCGATCGGGACGCGGACGGCCTTGATCCGGTTCTCCGAATCGGCCGCGCCCACCGTCACCTTGAGCCGCCCGTTCCGTCCCCACACGCCGACGCGCAGATCCGCGACCTTCGAGTCCCACGACTTCGGGATCGAGATCTTCTGCGTGTCGCGCACGACGACACCGGCCTTCCAGTGCTCGGGCTGGTAGTGCTTGCGGATCGCGCCGACACCGTCGCGGTTGACGCGCGAGACGCCGTCGCCGTCGACGACGTGGGTGAACAGCCGGTACCCCGGCCCCGGCGCCTCCTTGCACTGCCAGTACCACGTCACGGTGAGCGTCCCGCCTGGCGCGACCGACTCCGGCTCGAGGTCGTAGCCGAGCAGCGCGATCTTCCCCTCGAGCTCGACGTCCAAGCGGTGCTCGATCTTCTCGGGCGCCTTGCCGAGGATCATCTTCGCGACCTTGTCGCTCTCGTCGGGTGTGACGTACGAGCTCTTCTCGATGCACGCGGTCAAAGTCGCGACCAGGGCCGCGGCGATCCACACGCCCGCCGAGCGGGCCATCGTCTCCCTCATGGCATCCCCTCCTTCAACGGCGGCTCTTCTTCCGAGCCTTCTTCACCTGCTTGCGCTTCGCCTTGGCCTTCGCCTTCGAGCCCGCCGATTGCGCCCGGCGCTTGCCGAGCGGCGGCGCGTCGGCCACGGCCGCCTGCAGCATCTCCTGGGTCAGCCCGCCCGGCATCCCCGGCATCCCCGGCATCCCCGGGAGCCCGGGCATCCCGCCCTGGGCCATCGCGCCCTTCAGCTTGCGCGCCATCGCGAGCTGCTTCATGCCCGGGATCTTCGACAGGAGACCCGCCTGCTGCCCGATCGCGCCCATCATGTCGCGCACGGACTTGAAGCGGTCGATCAGGCTGCGGATGTCCTTCGCCTCGCGGCCCGAGCCCTTGGCCACGCGCTCGATCCGGCCGGGCTGCTTGTCGAACAGCCCGACGTCAATCCGCTCGCCGCGTGTCATCGAGTGGATGATCGACTCGATCTTCACGATCTCGCGATCGTCGACCTTCATCCCGTCCGGCAGGCCGTCCGGGAAGAACGGCAGCTTGTCGAGCAGATCGCCGAACGATCCCATCTTCTTGATCGCCTGCATCTGATCGAGGAAGTCGATCATCGTGAAGTTGCCGCGGAGCATCCGCCGCGCGTCGCGCTCGGCCTTGTCGGCGTCCACGACCTCCTCGAAGTCCTTGACGAGCCCGACGACGTCGCCCATGCCGAGGATCCGCGACGCGAGCCCCTCGGGCCGAAACTCCTCGAGCTTGTCGAGCCCCTCGCCGATGCCGAGGAACTTGATGGGCGCGCCCGTGGTCTCCTTGATGGAGATCGCCGCGCCGCCGCGGGCGTCGCCGTCGAGCTTGGTCAGGATGACGCCCGAGAGGTCGAGCCGCTTGTGGAACTCGCCCGCGGTCTTGACCGCGTCCTGCCCGATCATCGCGTCGGCCACGAGGAAGATGTTCTTCGGCTTGACCGTCTTCTTGATGTCGAACAGCTCCTGCATGAGCGCCTCGTCGACGGTCTGGCGCCCGGCGGTGTCGAACAGCACGACGTCCCGGCGCAGGCGCCGCGCCTCGCGCATGGCGGCCTCGCAGATCGCGACCGGGTCCTTGCTCTCGAAGTCCGCGTGGATCGGCAGGTTGAGCCGGCCCGCGAGCACCTGGAGCTGCTCGATGGCCGCGGGCCTGTAGACGTCGGCGGCGCACAGGAGCGGCTTCATCCCCTTCTTCTCGAGGAAGCGGGCGAGCTTGCCGGTCGTCGTGGTCTTGCCCACGCCGTTCAGGCCGACCATCATGATGCCGGTCGGCGTGCCCTTGGGCGCGAGCGCGATCTCGGTGTCGACCGGCCCCATCATCGCGACGAGCTCGTCCTGGCAGATCTTGACGAACGCGTCGGTCGGCGAGATCTGGAGCTTCCTGCCCTTGACGGTCGCCGTGGTCTTGACGATCTCGCCGAGCGCCTTCTCGCGCACGCGGCCGAGGAAGTCCTTGGTCAGCTTGAGGTCGACGTCGGCCTCGAGGAGCGAGAGGCGGATGTCGCGCAGCGCCTCGTCGACGACCTTCTCGTCGATCTCGGCCACGCCCGCCATCCGCTGGCGCGCCTTGCGAAAGCCCTTCTGCAGCGTTTCGAACATGGGTTTCCACTCCGGGCATCTGCGCCGGACCTTGACGGGAGGGCGCGATCACTATCACGAAAACCCGTGGGAGGCGAGAGGGGGATGGGGCGGGGCGCTCAGGGACCGAGGGGCGGCGCCGGCTCGGCCGCGCACTCGAGAGTCATAGGAACCTCAACGGTGCACGCGTCGCAAGTGCTCTCCGGGCGAACGGTCGCGCGTCGATAGCCTGCAGCCTCGGCTCGCACCACGCACTCTCCGGACGACACGCTCAGGCGCTTGACCCAGAACTCGCCCTGGCCATCCGTTACGGTGCCACTCGGCTCGCCTCGCGAGCACTCGACGACGATCGACGCTCCGCGCACCGGCCCGGCTGCCGCACCTCCGCAATCCACCGCCGACCGCACTCGTCCGTGGAACGTCGTCAGCGCGTCGCACCCCGTCAGGAGGAACGCCAGCACAAAGGCGCACGTTCTCATGACCCCTTATAGCGCGTTCTTTCCAACCCAAGTGACAAGTGAGCAGGACCGACCCTTGACGGGAGGGCGCGATCAACACCGCGAAACTCGGCGCTGGGCCAAACGGGGCGCGCAGCGGTGCGAGGCGCGGCGGAAATTGGAAATTGGAAATTGGAAGGTTACGACACCTTCGCCCCTCGAAGCTCACTCCCCCCACACGACCCCGCCGTCGGAGAGGACGAAGTCGACCGGGGAGGAAACGCAGCGGACGCCACAGGAAGAGCAGGGACTACCGAGTGTGCCCATGCGATCGGAAATGCGCGTCGTCCTCGCTTCTGTGCTGATTCCGCCACCTTTGAGCAAAGGTCCATCACCAATCCTCGGCGGAGGATCCGTGCAGCCGTCCGCACACCAGGAGTGGTCCGCGTCCTTGTGATCCAGCACCCATTCTACGGCGTTGCCGTACATGTTCACAACACCGTTGGGGCTTTCGCACGATCCCGTCTGCGATGGCGCAAACGGGATGCAGCACGGGTCCTGACACACGCCTGGACAACTCGGCTCGGGGTCGCAGCAATCGTACCTACCGTACCAGCAGTCCTTGTGCTCCCACGCACAGGGGTAGATCCACTTCGTCTGCCCCCGCGCGGCTGCCTCCCACTCCGCCTCCGTGGGCAAACGCTTCCCGCGATATTCGCAGTACAGCTTCGCGGCTTCCCAGCCCAATCCGCCAGTCGCCGCCTCGATAGGACGAGCGCCACAGTTTTCCTCGCCGGGGTAGTACACGAGATCGCCGGTTTCCCCGTCGAGGCCGATCGGCGAAGAACCGCCGCCGTCTCCCCCGACCCACATCGGCACGTGCCCCTCCACCCGGTAGATATACCCGTCCCAAACGTACTCTTCCTGAGTGAGCAGCCAGTTCAGGTACGGGATGATCTCCTCGAGCGTCGCCTCCTTCTCGTCGATCCAGAACGGCGACAGCGCCACCTCCACCATCGGCGTCTCGTTCTGCTTGCACTGGAGGTCGTACGGCATGCAGCCCATCAGGTACTTCCCGCCCTTGACGCACACCATCCCGGTATGGGGCGTTGTTCCATCGCAGTCGGTCAGCGGGCCACCATCCCAGCTCGTGTCCGTGTCGAGCCCCGTGTCCGTGCCGGTGTCCGTGTCCTTGTTCCCGCCGTCGCCACCGCAGCCCGAGCAGGACGCGAGCAACGTCGCGAGGATGAAAGAAAGAAGGTGTCGTAACCTTCCAATTTCCAATTTTCGATCACTTGCTGCGGCCATCAGCTCCCCCGCTCCTCCAGCTCCTCCACGATCCGGCAGAGCTGTTCTTGCCCAGGCGTGCGGTTGCGGACCTTGAGCAGCGCGCGGCTCACGTCGGTCGGCGACATGTGCAGTAGCGCCGCGATCTCGCCGTGCGAAAGCCTCGCGTCTTGCACCAGCGCGTGGGCCGCCGCGGTGCGGGCCGGGTTCCCGTTCCTCCCGCGCGCAACCACCTTGAGCTGTGCCACCGGACACCCGGCCACGGCCGCGACCCGTCGCAACACGACCTCGGCCGGAACGGGCGTCGGCGCCCGCCTCGGTTTCGGCGCGGGCGTCGCGGCGTCGGCCTTGCGCCGCCCGGCGAACACCACCGCATCGAAGCCCTCGGGCTCCTCCTCGCGTCGCGCGCGAACACCCTTGAGGTAAGCCGCGTAGCCCCCGAACGGCTCGAGCATCTCGAGCAGCTCGGCGGTCGTGAGCCAGGCGGGTGGCGACCCGGTTCCGGCGTAGAACCGGTGGCTCGTCCAGCGGTACTGGCCGAGCCGCATCTCCAGCCGGCTGCGCACGGGGTTGAGGTGCACGTAGGCGAGCAAGTGCATCCAGTGCTGGTCCGCATACACCGGACGGCTGTGGAAGCGGCCGCGGAACACGGGACCGTCCCAGTCGTGGAGACGGTTCGATTCCACCGTGTAGCGCGCGAGGAGAAACGACATCGCCCGGCTCAGGCGCCCTTCGTCGGACTCGAGCATCAGGTGGAAGTGGTTCGGCATCAGCGCGTAGCCGTGTATCCGCACAGCGAAGCGACGCGGCAGGTCGCCGAGCAGCGCGAGAAACAGCTCGCAGTGCCTCGGGTCGCGGAACACGGGCTGGCGCCTCGCGCCGCGGCTCATGACGTGGTGACGAGCGCCGGCGAAATCGTCTCGGGGTGGTCTGGGCATGAGCGGAGCATACCGTCGGAAATTGGAAATTGGAAGGTTACGACACCTTGTCCACCTTGTCCTTGTTCCTTGTTCTACTATGATAGGCTCGAAGCCACGAAGGGGGACCCCATGCACACCGTGCGCTACGCGATCACGCCGCAGGGCGGGGAGAGGCTCGAGTTCGCGTTCGAGTTCGACGACGCGTTCGCGCTCGTGCGAAAGGAGCGGGGCGCCTGGCCCGCCTGGACCCGGCTCGAGCTCGAGAAGTGCGCGAACTGCCCGCTCCCGACGGACGCCGCGGCGCTCTGCCCGCTCGCCGCGGGGCTCGTCGACGTCGTCGAGGCGACGCGCGCGCTCGTCTCGCACACGCCGGTCGAGGTCGCGGCGACGATCGAGGGGCGCACGACGACCGCCGCCGTCCCCGCCCAGGACGCGCTGCGATCGCTCATCGGCATGCTCATCCCCGCGAGCGGCTGCCCGCACACGGCGTTCTTCCGACCCATGGCGCGGTTCCACGCGCCGCTCTCCGGCCCGGAAGAGACGCTCTACCGCGCGACCTCCATGTTCCGGCTCGCGCAACACCTGCGCCGCTCCCGCGGGCTCGCCGCGGACGACGGGCTCGGCGGGCTCGTCGCCATCTACGGCGAGCTGAACGTCGTGAACCGCCACCTGACGGAGCGGCTGCGCGCCGCGTGCGAGAAGGACTCGCCGCTCAACGCGGTCGTGCTCCTCGACGTCTTCGCGCAGCTCCTGCCGATGCAGCTCGACGAGCCGCTCGAGGGGCTCGCCGCGCTGTTCGAGGCCTACCTCCGCTAGCGCGCCCGGCGCGGATCACGAGCCGGTCTCGGTCCTGCCGCTCGACCACCGCCTCCGCGACAGCCGGTTGCGCACCGCGGCGACCGCGCGGTCGACGGCCCTGCGCAAAGGGTCCAGGCGCCGGACCGACACGACGCGCCCGATCAGATCCCCCGGAGTGACGACCTCCTCCCGCGCGCCGGGGACGTCCGCCCTCGCTATCATCCGGGGCGTCCCGCCGCCGCCCTCGCGTCGGATCAGGCGGTGGGCCACCTCCCGCCCGCCGTCGCCGAGGTAGACGATCACGTCGCCGACGTTCAGCGCCTCGAGGCTCGCCGTCTCCACGACCAGCACGTCTCCCGGGCGGATGCCCGGCGACATGCTCGTGCCCCACAGCCTGCACTCGAAGCGCATGCTCCCTCCCCGCTCCGTCACCTCGCGGGAGAGCGCGCGGATGTCGCCGATGGGCGCCCTCAAACGGCGCATCGCATCAACTCCAGGACGCCGCGGTCGGGCGTGAAGCCCATCCGGAAGCAGGGGGCAGCGGCCACGAGCTCCGCGGCCAGCCCCAGCGAGAAGCCCATCCCGCCAGCGCTCCACACCGGGGGAAAGCTGCGCGCGATCAGCTCGGCCGCCGCCGCCGCCCCGCGGATCGGGGTCACGGAGCCCGCTCGTGCGTGCTCGATGAAGAAGATCGCCCGGATCGCCGCCCCGCGCGGATCCACGCCGGGATGATCCCCGTGCCAGGGAGTGCCGTACATGCGCGGCCGGCCGTCCTCCATCGTCACGATGATCCGGTCGTCGTTCAGCACGATCGCCGCGCCGGCGGCGAGCCTCGCGATCGTGGACTTGCCGGCCCCGGAGTGACCCACGAGGAGCACCCCGTCGCCGTCGATCGAGAGGCCGCAGGAGTGGACCATCAGCCCGTGGCCGAGGCCGAGCAGGGACATCGTCACGGCCTCGCCCAGCGGGTACTCGAACGGATCCGGCAGCAGCGGGCCGCGGACCCTCGCCCGACCGCAGGCGCGGCTCGTGATCTCCCCTCGGACGAAGCCCCTGTCGAAACGGGCGATCCGATACGGGCCGCCTCCGCCGTCGAGATCCTCGAGCACGAACACGAGGTCGCCTCCCGCTTCGTGGAGGGTCCACAGGCCCTGGGAGTCGAACAGGCGGCGCGCGTCCGCCGGTGACTCGAGCGGGCCGTCGACGTACGAGCACTCGACGCTGAGACGCGGCTGACCGGACGAGACGAACCTCCCGTAGGCGGGATCGAGGCCCACGGCCGCCAGCGGGCGATCGCAGGAGATCTTCATCCGAATCCCGGCGATGTCGAGCAACGCGGAGGCGCCGTCCGCAATGACGATCCCGGCGCGCGTGCTTTCGGGCCGAGCCATCGGCCTAGGATCCCGGTTTTCTCGCACCGGGGCTGGGAGGGATCGGACAACCGCCCCAACCAGGGTTCTTGCAGGCGCCGAGGACGGTCTCCTCGGGCGCCAGCTTCACGCGCTCGACGGCGGGCTTGCGGTAGGCCTTTCGCTTGGTCTTCTTCGTGTCATCCATGTTCCGTACCCGCAAGTCTCCGCTCGAGCTCGAGCCGTCGCATGACAATACTATCATCCCGGCAGGACGCCACCTCGCACAAATATCCTTCCACAGCCTCTGGGTCGCCGTGCTCCCACATCCCCCACCCGGCGCACGTCGGGCACAGGGGGAGCAGACGGCAGGTGCCGCACCGCGCCTCGGGGGACGCGGGCTGGGAGATGGTCTCCAGCAAAGGTCCGTCCCAGCCCTCGCGGAACGAGCCTGCGACGAGCGGGTACGAGGGCCGCCTCGCCATGATGCAGGGGCTCAGCCCGCCGCAGTAGTCGACGTGGAAGGAGCGTAAAGCCTCGCCGTACCCCGTGGTCACACCAGGGCGCGATCTCGTCGCCGGTTGATCGTTATCAGCCGATCTCGTTCGGGAGCAACGCCGTCGCCGGGTCGCGCAAGGCCGCGCGGGCCAGCTCCAGGAGGTACGCCTTCGGCTCGGCGCCCTGCAGCTTCGCGGTGCCGATCAGCGTGTAGAGGATCGCGGCGGCCTTGAGCCCACGCTCGGACTTGCTGCCGTAGAAGTTCTTACGGCCCACGGCCAGGCTGCGGATCTCGCGTTCCACCAGATTGTTGTCGAGAGGTAGCCGCGGATCGTGAAGGAATCGCGTCAGCCCGTGCCAGTGGTCGGTCATGTACCGGATCGCCTTGAAGAGCGAGCTCTCCGGCAGCGCACGCTGCGCCGCCGCCCACTCCCGGATTTGCTCGACGATGACCGCCGACCGCTCGGTCCGCAGCCGCGCCCGCAATTCGAGCGCCTGCGTCCGCTCCTCGCCCGCGAGCGGCATCGGGTCCGGCGCCTCGCGCTCCACCAGGTACAGCTCGCGGATCAGATCCAGCGCGACCTTGCACTCCGCCGGGTAGTGCGGCTCGGCCTCCATGTACTTCCGCCGCGCGTGCGCCCAGCAATACGAGAGCTTGAGCGCGCCCGGCGGCTTGCGCTTCGCGAGCGACAGGTACGTTTGGTACCCGTCCACCACGAGCCACCCCGCGTACCCCGACCACAGCTCTTCCGCCGCGTCCGCGCTCCGCCGCCTGTCGATGTGGAAGTAGACAGCGTCGTGGCACGCCGCGGCCCACGCATGCCATCTCTCGCGGCCGCCCTTCTTCAAGAGATACCACGGCGTCTCGTCGCCGTGCGCCACCTCCTGCGCGAGCACGTGCTCGCGGATCCGCTCGTACGTCGGCTCGTACAGCCGCGCGAGCGCCCACACTTGGTCCCACAGCGTCTGCGAGTCCACCGCGAGCCCCTCGCGCTTCATGATCCGCGCCTGGCGCTCCAGCGGCAGATGGTCGAGATACTTCTGCGCCGCCACCTCCACCGCGAACTCCGTCGAGTACCGCCCGCCCGGGATCGGGCGCTCCGGCGCCGGCGCGGTCTTCACGCACGCCCCGCACGTGCAGCGGTACTTCTTGCGCAGGTGCTTGCGGAGCATGAACCGCCTCTCGACGACCGTCACCTCCTCCGACTCCTCGAACTGCCCCTCCCACTCCGCGAGCGTCCCGCCGCACGACGAGCACGTCATCTCGTCGGCAGGGAGCTCGTGCGTCTGCTCCACGATGGGCAGCTCCGGCTGCTCCTTGGGTCCGTGCCCGGTCCGCGGCGCCTTTTTCTCCTTGTCCTCGTCGCCCTTGTCCCCCGGGCGTTTCTCCGACGACGCCGCGAACAGCCGCCGTCGCAGCGCGTCCATCTGCTCCTGCAGGCGCATCACCTCCAGCTCGAGCTGCTTCGCCTCGTCGAGTCCCTCCAGCTTGGCGATGCGCGCCACGAGCTCGCGGTTGCGCTTGTGCAGACGATCGTTTTCTCCCTGCAGCAGGAGCGCCACCTGCTTCGCCGTCTTCACGTCGTCGATGCGCTCGATGCTCAGCATGTGAGAAAAGTGATCATCCATCAGCGCGGCGCAAGTGGCGATCTCGGACAATCAACCTCGATCCGCGGCGGGACGAGCGGAATTTTTCCGACGACCCGGCTCCCGTCGAGAAACAGCCCCAATTCGCTCGGCGCGAGCGCCAGCGTCGGCCCCTCCGTGCCCTCCCACGGCGCCGCGAACTGCCCGCGCTCCAGCCGCTTCATCAGGATGCAAAGGCCCGTCCCGTCGTAGAACAACACCTTCGCCCGGTTGCGCCTTCGATTGACGAAGAGGAACAGATCGCCCCGCGTCACCTCCTGCCCGAGCGTGTTGCGCACGATGGCGTGCAGCCCCTCGTACGACTTGCGCATGTCCACCCGCGAGGCGAAGGCGAACACGCGCACCGCCCGCGTCCAGCCGATCATCGCAGCCTGACGAGCAGCGCGGCCGCGGCCTCCACGTCGAGCCCCTCCACGCGCATCCCGGTCGGCGTCACGAGGACGAGCGATCTCGGCGTCGCTGTCTCGGGCTCCACGACGATCTCGCGGAACGCGGGCTCCAATTCGACCTCACCGTCGCCGAGCCACTTCGCGAGCGTCACCTCGGAAACGTCGAGCGCGCGCGCCGCCGCCGCCTTCGACCCACCGCCGTCGACGGCTTTGCGGACGAACGCCACAGCGAACTCCCGCAGCGCGGCCGGGTACTCGCTCGCCCCGCGCCGCACCCCGCGCTTCCGCTTCATCGCCTCTTTCCGGAACTGGTCGACCGTCACGCGCATCGCGCACCTCCTCGTCGGAGGTGGGATCGTCCTCGGGATGGTCAGCTATCGCAAGACGGGGTACGGCGAGCCTTTACCATGAACGCGCACCTTCGGGCTGTCACCGTCACCGCCGCGATCGCCGCTTCGGCGCTGGCCGCCTTCGGCTGCGAGGGAGTCCGCGAGGCCGACACGGGCCCCGACGCGGATTCCGACTCCGACACGGACACGGACTCCGACTCGGACACGGACTCCGACTCGGACACCGACACCGACTCCGACTCCGACGCGGACGGCGACGGCGGCGTCATCGAGATGGACTGCACCGAGTGCCCGGCCGTGGGCTCCACGTTGAGCAACATGCTGTGCGCCATCGACATGTGCGACATGGACGTCGTGGTCCAGAACGAGTACGCGAGCCTGACCCCGCTCGAGGGCTGCACCCTCGAGGACACGTACGAGGCGGTCGACCGCTTCGGCTCGACGGCGAACGATCTCGCGCCGCTGAAGAACGACTCCTACGCGATCATGGCGAGCGGCATCGCCACCGGGACGATGCACTCCGGCGGCTGCACGTCGTACTCGACGAGCGCGGAGGATCCCTTCTCCACCGAGGGATATCCGACCTACGATGCGTTCGAGTGGCGGCTCGCGTTCGTCGCGCCCGAGGCGGCCAAGGGGTTCCGGTTCAAGTACGTCTTCTTCTCCGAGGAGTACGACGACTTCATCGGCACCTCGGTCAACGACAAGTTCTACGTTGTCCTGGAGGCCGCGAGCACGGACGGCGGCGCGGCCAAGGTGATCAACTTCACGAGCTGCCGCGATCCGGACGCCTACTACGACTTCATCTGCGCCGCGGAGGACTCGGGCTGCGAGGAGGGCGAGAAGTACTGCTACATCGCCATCAACAGCGCGCTCTCGGACTGCTGCTGGTACAACGGCTGCCCGGACGGGTACAGCACGGACGTGGGCACGAACATCGGCGGGACCGGCTTCGAATGCGGGTCCCCGGTCGGAACCGACGGCTCCAACTACGGCTCCTCGACGGGCTGGCTCCAGACGTCCTGGCCGATCACGGGCGGCGAGATGTTCTCGCTCACGTTCCACATCCACGACACGAGCGACCAGGTCTGGGACTCCGAGGTGATCCTCGACTCGTTCGAGTTCACCAAGGACGCGGATCAGGGCACCGTGCCAATAGAGTAGACCAGGGAGGTCACATGAGCACGAGACTACCGTTCCTGTTCTCGTTCGGGGCGCTCGGGCTGGCGGCGGCGCTCGCCTTCGGCTGCGAGGGCATCAAGGAGGCGGACCCCGGCTCGGACGCGGACTCCGACACGGATACGGACACGGACGCCGACACCGACTCCGACTCCGACGCCGACGCCGATTCCGACGCCGACGCCGATTCCGACGCCGACTCCGACGCCGACGCGGACGGCGACGGCGGCGTGATCGAGATGGACTGCACCGAGTGCCCGGCCGTGGGACCGTCCCTCTCGAACATGATCTGCGCGTTCGACATCTGCGACCTCGACGTCGTCGTGCAAAACGAGTTCGAGAGCCTGATCCCGCTCTCCGGGTGCGCCATCGAGGACGTGTACGAGGCCGTGAGCTGGTTCGGATCCACGAGCAACGGGCTCGAGCCCAAGAAGAACGACTCGTACGCCCTGATGGCGAGCGGGATCGCCACCGGGACGATGCACTCCGGGTACTGCACGTCCGGGAGCGCGAGCGATCCTTGGTCCAGCGAGGGCTACCCCACGCACGACGCCATGGAGTGGCGCCTCGCCCTCGTCGCGCCCGAGGCGGCCAAGGGGTTCCGGTTCAAGTACGTCTTCTTCTCGGAGGAGTACGACGACTACATCGGCAGCACCGTGAACGACAAGTTCTACGTCCTCCTCGAGGCGGGCAGCACGAACGACGGCGCGATGACGCTCATCAACTACGCGGCGTGCCGCGAACCGGACGCCTACTACGACTTCATCTGCGCGCCGGGACAGACCGGGTGCGAGGAGGGAGAGAAGTACTGCTACGTGGCGATCAACTCGGCGCTCCCGGACTGCTGCTGGTACGACGGCTGCCCGGACGGCACGAGCGACGAGGTCGGCACCGACATCACGGGGACCGGCTTCGAGTGCGCGCCGAGCTACGACATGGACAGCTCGGACAAGGGCTCGTCGACGGGCTGGCTGCAGACCTCCTGGCCGATCACGGCCGGCGAGATGTTCTCGCTCACGTTCCACATCCACGACACGAGCGACGGGATCTTCGACTCCGAGGTGATCCTCGATTCCTTCGAGTTCACGAAGGACGCGGATCAGGGTACCGTACCCATCGAGTGACGCCC
Organism: Pseudomonadota bacterium; assembly: GCA_023229365.1. NCBI lineage: Bacteria > Pseudomonadati > Pseudomonadota > Pseudomonadota bacterium. The sequence continues at coordinate 94,717 of JALNZK010000009.1, forward strand.
GCTATCCGCGCGGGGAAGGAGATCGACATGAGAGCGACGGCCATTCTGTTTGCGGCCCTGGCGCTCGGTTTCGCCGCGTGCGAGGGGATCGACACCGACGATCACCAGCAGGGCGACGCGGGGCCGGACGCCGACACCGACGCCGACGCCGACTCGGACACCGACGCGGACACCGACGTCGATTCCGACACGGACACCGACACCGACGCGGACGGCGACGCCGGCGTGATCGAGATGGACTGCTCGACCTGCACGGGCGTCGGCCCCTCGCTCGAGAACATGATCTGCGCGTTCGACATGTGCGACGACGCCTACCTCGTGCAGAACGAGTTCGAGTCGCTCCTCGCGCTCGAGTACTTCACGGTCGAGGACGCGTACGAGGCGGTCGACAGGTTCGGCACGGTGACGAACGACCTCGCGCCCAAGAAGAACGGCTCGTACGCCCTCATGGCCACCGGGCACGCGGTCGGCACGGTGCACTCGACGCAGGGCGGGTACACGGCCGGCATCGCCGATCCGTGGGCGGAGAGCGAGACCGCGCTCACGTGGGACGGGATGGAGTGGCGGCTCGCGTTCGTCGCCCCGGAGGAGGCCAAGGCGTTCCGGTTCAAGTACGTGTTCTTCTCCGAGGAGTACGACGACTACATCTCGAGCACGTTCAACGACAAGCTCTACGTCTTCCTCGAGGCGGGCAGCACGAACGACGGCGCGCTGACCCTCATCAACTTCACCGGCTGCCGCGAGCCGGGCGTCTACTGGGACTTCGTCTGCGAGCCCGGCTACCCCGGCTGCGAGGAGGGCGAGAAGTACTGCTACGTGGCGATCAACTCGGCGCTCTCGGACTGCTGCTGGTACGACGGCTGCCCGGACGGGCCAGGCACCACGGACATCGGCGGCACCGGCTTCGAGTGCGCGGCGAGCGACATGGAGGACAGCGACATGTACGGCTCGTCGACCGGGTGGCTGCAGACGTCGTGGCCGATCGACGGCGGCGAGATGTTCTCGCTCACCTTCCACATCCACGACACCGGCGACGGGGTCTTCGACTCCGAGGTGATCCTGGACGCGTTCGAGTTCCTCAAGGATCCGGAGCAGGGCACGGTCCCGATCGAGTAGGGAGAGGAGAGCGAGCGTGAGCGACAAGACGAAGGATCGACCGTACATGGGAATGGGCGTTCTTCAGGGCGACGCCGCGGCGGGCACCACGATCGTGGGCGGGCAACCGAGCGAGACGCGGCGCGGCGCGCGGCAGCGAGTTCCCATCGGCCTCGAACGGGCGCTGTACGCGGCGGCGGCCGAGCCGGGGTTCCGGGCGGAGCTGCTCGGGGAACGCGAGGCCGCGCTCTCGGCGCGGGGGATCGAGCTCACCGCCTCCGAGCGCGCGGTGCTCCGGCACCTCCCGGGCGCGCAACTCGAGGCGATGATCGACAGGCTCGACGTGTCGCAGGAGAACCTCCGGCGACGCGGCTTCATGCGGGCGGTGGCGAGCTCGGTGATCACGCTCGCCGCGGGCACAGCGCTCGGCGCCTGCTCCGCCCCGGCCTCGGAGCCGCAGGCGCAGGGCGGCGCGCCGTTCCTCGGGCCGTCCGACGTGGCGGCGGACGCCTCGGTCCCACCCGAGCCGCAGCCGCCGTTCGCCGAGCCGGCGCCCCCGCCCGCGGGCATCCGCCCGGACGTCCCGGTTCCCCCGGATCCCGTCCAGCCGATCGGCGGCATCCAGCCCGACAAGCCGCAGCCGCCGATGCTCGACGTGGATCCCCCCGCCTCCCCCGCGACCCGGGGAGCGCGCGCGGACTGAGCCGAGCGCTCGGAAGAGCATCGGCGGCGGCCTCTCCTTCAGTTCCGGATCGGGAAAAGAAGCCCTACAGCAGCTCCGGGCGGTACTCGAAGTGCATGGTGTCGTAGTGGTACCACCTGCCGCCCCAGATGAAGCCGTTGCGTTCGAAGGCGGCGACGATCTCCGGCGGGATGCGGTTCCGGTAGACGAACAGCCCGTTTACGCGCCTGGCCCAGCGCCAGTAGTCGGCGCGTTTCGTAGCGATGTCGATGGCGATGCCGAAGCCGTGCGCGCTCGGCCGGTTGGTCCCGGCGATCTTGCGCCAGTTGAACGTGCCGCCGCGGCGGACGACGTACGGCATCATCTCCTCGGGCAGCGCCTCGAGCTCTGCGCTCACCCGGGCGAGCGCGTCGGCGGCGCCGTTCTTCGTGTTGAACCATACCTTCTTCCCGCCCCGCGACGGGAGCCAGGGCACGGCGACGAGGTTCGCCTTCACCGCCTTCGGCGATCCGCCGTACACCGCCGCGAAGAAGTCGAAGACGCGCACGCGCCCCGGATCGGCGTTCTCGGCCGGAGGCGCGGCGAGCTCTCCTTTGGGATACGGGCTGTAGAACATGTCCTCGAGATCCGGCTTCGCGAGGCGCTCCTCGAAGCTCTTCTCGAGCCCGTCGTTCCAGGAAATCCGCGTGCCGTCGGCCATCACGACGGTGGCCGCGCACTCCGCGCCTTCCACGGCGCCGATGGACTCCCCGTACGCCGCGACCAGCCGCTCGAGCGGGCTCCTGTCGGCCGCAGGCAGAGTCTCCGCAAACGCCGACCACGCGAGAACCAACGCGATCGCCGCAAGCGAGAAGGCCCCGAGCGCCGCGAATCCCCGCTTCCTCATGCCACGCGATGCTCGAGCCGCTCCGCGATCCACATCTTGATGACCGACTGGCGCGTGACGCCGAGGCGACGCGCCTCGCGATCGAGGGAGTCGATCATCCACTCCGGGAAGTCGACGTTGACGCGCCGTTGATCCTCGCCGGGCCGCCGCGCCCTCGCGAGGTCGAGGCTCGCGCTCACGTCTTCGCCCGCGTCGAACCGCTTGTCGAACTCCTTAGCCTTCATACCACCCGACCTCCTCCGCGCGGGATCGCCGCACCGAAATGATCCGCGTCCTCCCCTCGCGGTACGTGACGACCGCGGACCAGTGCTTCCCTCCGGCGACGCCGACGACCAGGAACCTCGGCTCGTCCTCGGTGCGCGCCGGGATCTCGAGCCTGCGCTCGTCCTCGAAGATCGCCTGCGCCTCGACGAAATCGATTCCGTGCTTCGCCTTGTTCGAGGCGCTCTTCCGCTCGTCGAACTCGAACACGCCCATGGGATAATTATTATACCTTTTCAGCGCCTACTGCCAGCGGAAGATCCGCATCGCGATGACGAAGCTCACGGCCGCCCAGGCGCACAGGATGAGCACCTGCGGCGCCACGGCGACGATCGACGCGCCCTCGTTCACGATCGCCCGCGCCGCGTCGTTGAACGCGGTGAGCGGCAGCGCCCGGATGAACGGCTGCGCGGCGTCCGGGAAGCGCGAGTAGTCGAAGAACGACCCCGAGAAGAGCCACATCGGCATCTGCACGAAGTTCATCCAGCCGGACGCGACCTCCGTGCTCTCGGTGCGCGCCGCGATCAGCAGCGCGAGCCCGGAGAACGCGAAGGTCGAGAGCAGCGCGACCGCGCCGAGCGCGGCGATGGAGCCGTGCACCTTCACGCCGAACGCGAGCCAGCCGAAGGTGACGATCACCGCGACCTCCGCCGCGAGGAACACGAGCCGCGAGAGCATGAACGAGAGCTGGAAGTGCGCGCGCCGCATCGGCGTGACCGCGAACCGCTTGAGGAGCTTCCGCCGCCGGGCGTCGACGATCGAGTACCCCATGCCCCACAAGCAGCTGCCCATCACGTTCAGTCCGATGAGCCCGGGCAGGAGGAAGTCGATGTATCGCCCTCCCGGCTCAAAGACGTGGGACTCCGAGGCCTTCACGACGTCCGCGCGGCCGAAGGAGCGCTGGATCGAGTCGTCGACGAGCATCTGGGCGCCTCGGGCGCCTGGCCGCGTGGGATCGAAGCGGTACGAGATCTCCGGTGCTCGGGCCTCCCGTCGGCCCGCCTCGACGAGCAGATCGATGCGGCCGAGCCGCAAAGCGTCCACCGCCGCCCGGTCCGCGAGGTCGACGACCTCGACGCGCCCGTCCGCCTCGAGCCGGCGCGCCGCGTCCGCCGCTCCCGGGCCCGTCACGGCGACTCGCGGTCGCTCGGGTTCCTGCCCGCGAAACGCGACGCCGAGCACGATCGCGAGCAGCACCGGGAAGCCGAAGACCCAGAAGATCGCCGACGGATCGCGGACGAACTCGAGGATCCGCGCCTTCGTGAGCTCCCAGAGGGGGAAAAGCCGTGGCGTTCGCGGCTCAGCCATCTCGTAACCCCCTGCCCGTGAAGTGGACGAACACGTCCTCGAGCGACGCCTGGTGCGTCGAGACCGAGGAGATCCGGATCCCCGCGGCCTCGGCCGCCGCGAGCACCGCCGGGAGCACCGCGGTCACCGAGTCGACCGCGAGCGCGATGACCGGTCCGCGCCGCATGGCGCGCCGGACGCCCGCGACCGCCTCGAGCGGCGCGAGGTCGACGTTCCCCTCGGGCACGAGCTCGATGACCTCCTCGGCCCCGAGCGCTCGCACGAGCGATTCGGGCGAGTCGAGCGCGACGAGCTTCCCGTGATCGACGATCGCGACGCGTTGGCACAGGCGCGCCGCTTCCTCCATGTAGTGCGTGGTGAGGAGCACGGTGCCGCCGCCCGCCGTGAACCGCTCGACGACCTCCCAGATGCGCAGCCGCGCCTGCGGATCGAGCCCGGTCGTGGGCTCGTCGAGGAACAGGATCTCGGGTGAGCTCACCAGGGCGCACGCGAGCGAAAGCCTCTGCCGCTGCCCGCCGGAGAGCTTGCCTACGCGGGCGCGACGCTTCTCCTCGAGCCCGAGCAGCGCGATCACCTCGGCGACGTCGCGGCCGCAATCGTAGAAGCTCCGGAACAGGCGGACGGTCTCCTCCACGGTCAACATCTCGGAGAACCGTGTCTCCTGGAGCGCCACGCCGATCCGCTGCCTGAGCTTCCTGTCTCCGCCGCCGCGCCAGCGCGTCCCGAGGATCTCGATCTCGCCCCCCGCAGGCCGAAGCAGCCCCTCGAACGCCTCCACCGTCGTCGTTTTCCCGGCGCCGTTCGGGCCGAGCAGGCCGAAGCACTCGCCGACGCCGATCTCGAAGGAGAGCCCGTCGACGGCGACGAAATCGCCGTACTTGACGCACAGCTTGCGGCTGGCGATCGCGGGCGTTCCGGTTTTCGGCGACGCCCCGTTGGTCACTGCGTGCATCATCGCGTGAGAATTTAAGGTCTCGGACCTTCGAACGCAAAACAAAAGGGGCCGAGGTCAGTCGCCCGCATCCGCTCCGGCGTCGGGAGCGCCGCCGTCGGCGTCCGTGTCCGTGTCCGTGTCGGTATCCGTATCCGTGTCCGTGTCGGTGGCGCCGCACTCTATAGGGAAGATCCCGGCCGGATCCTCACCCTGGTCCGTCTCGGTGCACCAGTAGTAGGAGCCGTCGTCGTTCACGTCCCAGCTGCACGTGTAGGGCGGATCGTACGTCGCGCACGGCCGGCAGTAGAGGGCGCCGTCCTCGCACCAGATGACGTTGTCGCTCTCGTCGCAACACCCCTCGTACGGGACGTCCTGGCAGTCGCTCGACGCCTGGATCCAACCGACCTCGTCGCCGCCCGGGCAGGTGCCGTCCTCCCAGTAGTCACCGTCCGAATCCGAGTCCGTGTCGGTGTCCGTGTCGGTGTCCGCATCCGAGTCGGAATCCGTGTCCGAGTCCGCGTCCGTATCCGTGTCCGCCCCGCCGTCGCCGTCCGCGCCGTCGTCGTCGCCGCAGCCGGAGAGCGCCGCGGCCAGGGCCAGGGAGAGTGCGAGCCTCGAGAGCATCTCAGTTCCCGGCGTCCAGGCCGCCGTCCGCCGTGCCGCCGTCGGCCGCGCCGCCGTCCGCGTCGGTGTCGGTATCGGTGTCGGTGTCGGTGTCGGTGTCGGTGTCCGTGTCCGTGTCCGTGTCCGTGGCGCCGCACTCCTCCTCGAAGATACCGCTCGGATCCTCGCCCTGATCGGTCTCGGTGCACCAGTAGTAGGAGCCGTCCGTGTTCACGTCCCAGCTGCAGGTCAGGGCCGGATCGAACGTCGCGCAGGGGTTGCAGTAGAGGACGTCGCCGTCACACCAGATCACGTTCTGCTGGTCGTCGCAGCATCCCTCATAGACGACGTCCTGGCAGTCGGCGGACGCCGGGGTCCACGGGCTGGACTCGGACACCCGCCCCGGGCAGGTGCCGTCGACCCAGTAGTCGCCGTCGGTGTCCGTGTCGGTGTCCGTGTCGGTGTCCGTGTCGGTATCGGTGTCCGTGTCGGTGTCCGTGTCGGAGTCCGTGTCCGTGTCGGTGTCCGTGTCCGTACCGCCGTCTCCGTTCGAGTCGTCGTCGTCGCCGCAGCCGACGAGCGCGAACGCCAGGGACAGAGCGAGCGTCAGTCTGACGAGCTGGGACATTTCCTTCCTCCTTTGCGAGAAGCTCTCAAGGGTTCGATTGCGGGTCAGTATACAAGAAAAGGAAAGACAGGGGGATGAGGATCAGTGCAATTTCAAAGGATCCGGTGTCGTCTTCACACCACACCGTGTGAAGATCCACCACACTGAACCGCCGAACATGCCGGGCCGATCCGCCGAACGAGACGACGGTGACGATCATCCAACGCGAAGCGCGGGCACTCAGTCGCGTGGCAACGCGGAACAGTCACTACTGCAACGCGAAACAGTCGCGTGGCAACGCGGAACAGACAGAGTGGCAGATCCGATCAGTCGCGTGGCATCGCGGAACAGCCACTACTGCAACGCGGAACAGTCGCATGGCAACGCGGAACAGCCAGTACTACAGCGCGGAACAGCCACTACTGCAACTCGGAACAGTCGCGTGGCAAAGCGGAACAGCCACTACTGCATCGCGACACAGCCACTACTGCAACGCGGAACAGCCACTACTGCATCGCGACACATCTACTACTGCAACGCGGAACAGCCGGTGATGCAAGTCCGATCAGTCGCGCTCATCGGGCGCACAGCGCATTGGCACCGCGATTGCAATAGGGCCTGAGCGACGGCCAAACGCGCGCGGCCGCAGAAAGACCCGACCGGAAGGTCGGAACAACCCCGCCCGCAGGAGCGATTCTCGAATCGTTCGCTGCGGGCGGACAGAAGGAAGAAGGAGTCTGTGATGAAGAAAACGTTCTATCCCTCGAAGACATTCGAGGACATGTTGTTCGCCCTAGTGCAACTGCTCCTGGCCAAGGGCTGGAGCTTCCCGGGCGCGAGCACCGAGCAGCTCAAATCCGACGCCGAGTCGCAGCTCGCCGAGCGCACCGAGCACGACGCCCTGATGGGCCAGTTCCTCGCCCTGCACGAGACGTTCGGCCTGAGGCAGGAGGAGCGCTACGCGCGGTTCGTGGCGGTCCTCAACGCGGCGCGCATGGCGTTCCGCAAGGACAAGGCGGTGCTGGCCGAGCTCGAGCGCTTCAAGCGTCCGAGCGGTCGGAACCGAAAGTCCAAGGAAGAGTCCGAGGCCGCGTAACGCCCCGTCCCGCCCCGCATACCCACCCCGGCCCGCGGAGGAGACTTCGCGGGCTTTTTCTTTGCGAGCGCCGGGCGCGCTCCCCGGATCGGCGCGGCTTATGATGCCTGTCATGGAACCGCGCCGTGCGGCGTCGTACGCCACCCGTGGGCCGTTTCACGAACTCGACCTCGGGAGCTCAATCGACGTGTCACCGCTCGCCTGGATACCGCCCGAGAGGCTCGTCATCATCGTGGGCAACTACGGCTCCGGGAAGACCGAGGTCGCGGTCAACCTCGCGGTCGGCCTCGCGCGGTCCGGCAAGCGCGTCCAGATCGCGGACCTCGACATCGTCAACCCGTACTTCCGCAGCCGCGAGGCGCGCGCGACGATGGAGGCCCACGGCATCCGCGTCGTGATCCCGCCGGGCGACCAGGCGTTCGCCGATCTCCCGATCGTCGTGCCGCAGATCAAGGCGATGCTCGAGCCCCAGGGCGACGACTTCTCGATCTTCGACGTGGGCGGCGACGACGTGGGCGCGAAGATGCTCTCGTCCTTCCACGAGGCGCTCGGCGCGGGGAGGTACTCGCTCCTCCAGGTGATCAACGCGCGCAGGCCGTTCACCGGCACGGTCGCGGGGTGCCTCGAGATGCAGCGCAGGATCGAGGAGTCGTCGCGGCTCGAGGTCACGGGCTACATCGTGAACACGCACCTCATCGAGCAGACGACCGACGACATCGTCGTCGAAGGGGTGAATCTCGCGGCCGAGGTCTCGAGGGCGAGCGGACGGCCGGTCGTGGTCGTCGCGGCGATGGGCGAACTGGCCGAAAGTCCCCGTGTTTTAGGCCTCGGGGTGCCGGTCCTCCGCCTCGAGCGGATCATGTTGCCTCCGTGGTTGCAGCGGGCAACAAAAGACGATAATGCGGTTGAGCAGGGCGAGCCTTTGCCCGCCGCGCGAACCAAGCCGATCTTCAGGCCGTAGGAGTCAGGACATGCCCAAAGTTCAGGTGATGATCGAGCGTTGCAAGGGATGCGAGCGGTGCAACGACGCCTGCCCGCAGGGCATCGTGAAGATGTCGAGCGGGCTCAACGCCAAGGGCTACAAGTATTCCACCGTCGTCGACCAGTCGCGGTGCCTCGGGTGCCGCCTGTGCGCGATCTCGTGCCCGGACGTTGCGATCGAGGTGTCGGTCGAGGGCGCGCAATACGAGTTCTTCTCGTACTAGGAGGAGCCCGAATGTCGAAGGTATTGATGAAGGGCAACGAGGCGATCGGCGAGGCCGCGATCCGCGCCGGGTGCGTCCACTTTTTCGGCTACCCGATCACGCCGCAGAGCGAGGTGCCCGAGTACCTCGCGAAGCGGCTCCCCGAGGTCGGCGGCAAGTTCATCCAGGCCGAGAGCGAGGTCGCGGCGAGCAACATGATCTACGGGGCGGCCGGCGTCGGCGTGCGCGTGCTCACGACGTCGTCGTCGCCGGGCATCAGCCTGATGGCCGAGGGGATCTCGTACATCGCCGCGTGCGAGCTCCCGGTCGTCATCGTGAACATCATGCGCGGCGGCCCGGGCCTGGGCGGCATCCTCCCGTCGCAGGGCGACTACCTCCAGGCGACGAAGGGGACGGCCCACGGCGACTTCGATCTCGTCGTGCTCGCGCCGTCCTCCGTGCAGGAGGCGGTCGATCTCGTGATCCTCGCCTTCCAGCTCGCCGAGAAGTACCGCAACCCGGTGATGGTGATAGGCGACGGCATGATCGGCCAGATGATGGAGCCGGTCGAGTTCCCGGCCCAGGAGATCGGCCCGCCGCTCGATCCGGGCGACTGGGCGCTGACCGGCTGCAAGGGCCGCCCGACCCGGATCGTGAACTCGCTGTACCTCGACGCGCAGAAGCTCCACGAGCACAACGTGAAGCTCAAGGACAAGAGCCGGCGCATCGCGGCCGCGGAGCAAAGGTGGGAGACGTACAACTGCGAGGGCAAGTACGACCTGCTCGTCACCGCCTTCGGCATGATGGCGCGCATCTGCAAGACCGCCATCGACGAGCTCAAGGCCGAGGGGATCGACGTCGGCCTGTTCCGCCCGATCTCGATCAAGCCCTACCCGTACGAGCACCTGCGCGGTGCCATGGACAAGACGAAGCGCGTGCTGTGCGTCGAGATGAACATGGGCCAGATGCTCGAGGACGTCCGCATGGCGGGCGAGGGGACGAAGCCGATCGACTTCTTCGGCAAGGCCGGCGGCATCGTGCCGGCGGTCGAGGACGTCGTCGCCCGGATCCGCGAGTCGCTCGGGAAGAAGGGCAAGTGAGGAGGGACGCATGAGGAAGGTTTTCGCCTACACGGACGGGCTCACGAGGCTCCCGACCCACTACTGCCCGGGCTGCACGCACGGCGTGATCCACCGCGTGGTCGGCGAGGTGATCTCGGAGCTCGGCCTGCGGGAACGGACGGTGGGCGTGGCGCCGGTGGGCTGCTCGGTGCTCGCGTACAACTACTTCAACTGCGACATGTTCGAGGCGTCGCACGGCCGGGCGCCGGCGGTCGCGACCGGGGCCAAGCGCGCGCGGCCGGAGATCATCGTCTTCACCTACCAGGGCGACGGCGACCTCGCGTCGATCGGCATGGCGGAGATCATCCACGCGGCGAACCGCGGCGAGAAGTTCACGACGATCTTCGTCAACAACGCGATCTACGGCATGACCGGCGGCCAGATGGCGCCGACGACGATGCCCAACCAGCGGGCCACGACGTGCCCGGCCGGGAGGGACGTGAACGAGGTCGGCTACCCGATCCGCATGGCCGAGCTGATCGCGTCGCTCAGGACGCCCGCGTTCGTCGCGCGCGTCGCGTCCCACACGCCGGAGGCCACGATCCGCGCGAAGCAGGTCATCAAGGAGGCGTTCGAGCACCAGGTGGCGGGCGAGTGCTACGGGTTCGTCGAGGTGCTCTCGATCTGCCCGACGAACTGGGGCCTCTCGCCGCGCGAGTCGTCCTCCTGGCTCGAGAAGGAGATGGTTCCCTACTACCCGCTGGGCATCAAGAAGCGCCCGGACGAGATCAAGGGAGGCGCCCATGGCCACAACTGAGGTCTTGATGGCGGGGTTCGGCGGCCAGGGGATGCTGCTGAGCGGCAAGCTGCTCGCGCACGCCGCCCTGGAGGAGGGCAAGGAGGTCAGCTGGCTGCCCTCCTACGGGCCGGAGATGCGGGGCGGCACGGCCAACGTCACGGTGTGCATCTCAGACAAGAAGGTCGGGTCGCCGTACATCACGAAGCCCGCCGCGCTGCTCGTCATGAACCAGCCGTCGCTCGAGAAGTTCGGCGACAAGGTCAAGGGGGGCGGCTTCATCGTCGTCAACACGTCGCTCATCCCGATCCAGGCGAACCGCGACGACTGCACCGTGCTGTACATCGATGCCGCCGGGATCGCCGCGAAGGCCGGCACGGCGCGCGCCGCGAACCTCGTCATGTTCGGCGCGTACGTCGGCTGGTCCGACGTCGTGTCGCACGACATGTGCGTGCAGGAGATCGAGAAGGAGTTCGCGAGCAAGGCGAAGTTCATCGCGGCGAACGTCGCGGCGTTCAAGGCGGGGTACGTCGAGGGTGCGAAGCTCAAGGGAAAGAAGCCCTGATGGCGCGCGGGTTCGGGTCACGCGAGGAGGTCACCTGATGGAGCTGAAGCAAGTGGATGCCATCGTGGAGAGGTACGGGTCGGAGGCGTCGTCGCTGCTGGCGATCATGCAGGACGTGCAGGACGAGGCGCACTACCTGCCGCGG